>JAFAOB010000016.1 GCA_019238055.1 Alphaproteobacteria bacterium | reverse complement strand
TCACGATCGGCGCCTTTATCCCGCTATTGTTTGGCCGCGAGACGGTGGGCCAGCTCGAAACCGTGACCGAGAGCATCGCGGCGCCGGCCTGACCTGCAACAGGGCTAACCGCTAGTTCTGCTCGCGGGTCTCCTTGAACCGGATGTTCGGCCATTCTTCGATCGTCGTGCGCAGATCCCAGGCGTTGCGCGCGAGAAAAACCGGAACGCCATCATGGTCCTCGGCGCTCGCCGCCGGGTTCTGCCGGCGAAAGCGCTCGAGTTCGGCCGGATCGTCAGCATCGAGCCAGCGCGCCGCCTGACAGGGGGCGCCATCGAGCCGTGTGGCCAGCCCGTATTCGGCTTCGAGCCGTGCGGTCAACACATCGAGCTGCAAGGCGCCGACCACGCCGATGATCCAATCCCCGCCGGCAGCGGGCTTGAACACGCGGGTCACGCCCTCCTCCGCCAACTGCTCGAGCGCGTGGCGCAGATGCTTTGATTTCATCGGATCATCGACCCGCACCCGACGCAAAATCTCGGGGGCAAAGCTCGGAATGCCGGTGACCCGGATCTCGCCACCCTCGGTCAGCGTGTCGCCGATCCGCAGGCTGCCATGGTTCGGGATGCCGATGATGTCGCCGGGCCACGCCTCCTCGGCGAGATTGCGCTCGCGCGCCAGAAAAAACACCGGCGCCTGCACCGACATGACCCGCCCGGTGCGCATGTTTTTGAGCTTCATGCCGCGGGCAAAGCGGCCTGAGGCGAGCCGTACAAAGGCGATACGGTCGCGATGCTGCGGATCGATATTGGCCTGCACCTTGAACACAAAACCCGCGACCTCCGGCTCCTCGGGCTCGATCGAGCGCGGCCCGTCTGGTCCTTGCGCCGGTTGCGGTCGCGGCGGCGGCGCCAGTGCTTCGATGCCGTGCAATAACTCGCGCACCCCAAAATTGTTCAGCGCGCTGCCAAAATAGACCGGAGTCTGATGGCCGGCGCGAAACGCCTCCGCGTCGAAGGACGGGCACAACCCGCGCGCCATTTCGACCTCCTCGCGCAACTGCGACAGTGCCGCCGCCGGCAGCCGCCGCGCCAGTTCGGGATCGTCGAGCCCGCGGAACCTGACTGGCTCGGTGACCTGGTTATGAGCGCCGCGCTCGAACAGCAGCAGCGCGTCGTTGAACAGATCCCAGGTGCCGAGAAAATCGCGACCCATGCCGATCGGCCAGGAGGCCGGGGTCACGTCGAGCGCCAAGCTCTGCTCGATCTCGTCCAACAAATCGAACGGGTCGCGGCTCTCACGGTCGAGCTTGTTGATAAAGGTCACGATCGGCACATCGCGCAGCCGGCACACCTCAAACAGTTTGCGGGTCTGCTCCTCGATGCCCTTGGCGGCGTCGAGCACCATGACCGCACTGTCGACCGCGGTCAGCGTGCGATAGGTGTCCTCGCTGAAATCCTGGTGACCCGGTGTGTCGAGCAGGTTGAAGGTCAGCCCGTCGTATTCAAAGGTCATGACCGCGGCACTGACCGAAATGCCGCGCTCGCGCTCGATCGCCATCCAGTCGGAGCGGGCGCGCCGCCGGTCGCCGCGCGCCTTGACCTCGCCCGCGAGCTGGATCGCCCCGCCAAACAGCAGCAATTTCTCGGTCAGGGTGGTCTTGCCGGCGTCCGGATGCGAGATGATCGCAAACGTCCGCCGCCGCGCTATTTCTTGCTCAAGCGTGGTCATCAATCCGCTGCAATTTTCCGTCTAAGACGTGTCGTCTATAAGATTTGCGGCCACAATTCAGGAGTGAATCAGAGCTGGTGCCTCGTTGTAAAAGTTAACGTAGTACCCGACTTTTGGATCGGTCCCCTCCTGCTTTGTCACGCCCGGCCTTATGCCGGGCATCCACGTTGCCACGACCAGAGCCACACCCCGTGGATGGCCGTGACAAGCACGGTCATGGCGGCTTTGAGGTGGGTTATCGCCATACGCCAGCTCACGCAACGAAGTACTGGTCTCGGAATGTACTCCAAAATTGTCACCACGTTACTCGTCATTCCCGCGAAAGCGGGAATCCAGTGGGCGAACGCCGCTGCGGTTGCTGTGGAGCCTCGCTTTTGCGGGGGGCGACGGATAATCCATCGACGAATGCGCACGTTGAACGTGCATCAGCGCTTCATATAATGGCTCCCGCTCGCTTTTCCAACGTCGCGGCGAACCCTGCTCACCTCCTGCTTCTGCAGGCATAAGGCTGAAGCGGCTCGCCGTCGGGGCCGAGCACACGAACCAGTAGCCCAAACTGTGCGCTGCGTCGGCGAGCCGCCCGAGGTCGCTCTCGGCACGCCGCGGCAACGCTTCTTCCGAAGGCGGTGGCCGGTCCTCGAGCGCCTTCAGTTGAGAGATTTGATCGAGGAGATTGGCGAGATCGCTTGCAGTCGCACCTTTGATCGTCGTTCGGTACGGAACATCGGCACACCCCATGCTGGTCGGAAACAACGCCGCAATCAGCGCCATTGCGATAGCGACGCGCCAAACCCGCATCGTCCGGGGCAAAGACCCCGAAGAGCGCCGCGTGTAGGGTCTAGGCGCTGCGGCGCGCCGCCGCTGCCTCGATCCGGCGTTTCAACCGGCGAACCTCCGAGGTCAATTCCCGGTCGGGAGTCGAGCGCAAAAACGCATCGAAACCGCCCTTGTGCTCGATCGTGCGGATCGCCGCGGCACTGATCCGCAGCCGGATCGGGCCGAGCACATCCGACAGCACCGAGATGTTCTGCAGATTGGGCAGAAAACGGCGCTTGGTTTTGTTGTTGGCATGGCTGACATTATGGCCGACTTGAACGCCCTTGCCGGTTATCGCGCATCTCCGCGCCATATCTAAACCCCGATGTGACAATTTATGTAGAGAGCCTCGCCGCGGCCGCCGCGCGGGTCGGTTTCTTACGCTGCCGGTTCTGGCCCGTCAAGCGCCAGCCAGCTAACGCGCTTGGCGGGCCATTGTTTCCGCCGCCCCGATCGCTGGCCCCGCGAAACTTCCCCGCTTGCGATCGCAGGTGGCGCGGCGCAGATTCGAGCCATGGGCGACTTCCTCTTGGTATTCGATCTTGACGGGACATTGATCGACAGCGCACCCGATCTGCGCGCCGCGGTTAACGGAATGCTGCGCGAGCGCGGCTACACGCCGCTCTCTTTGGCGCAGGTCAGAAGCATGATCGGCGATGGCGTGCCGGCGCTCGTAGCCCGTGCGCTCGCCGCGAGCGGTGCCGATCCGGGCGAAGAGGCCGGCGCTCTGCGGCGGTTTCTGCAGCTTTACGAAGCCGACGCGGTGCGGCTCACCCGGCCTTATTCCGGCGTGCCGACGACTTTGGCAGCGCTGCGCCGGCGCGGCTACCGTACCGCGATCTGCACCAACAAGCCGCAGCATGCCACAATAGCGGTCCTCGAAGGCCTCGGCCTGCTGCCGCTATTCGACGGTGTTGCCGGCGGCGACCGCTTTGCGGTCAGGAAGCCAGATCCGGGACATCTCGTCGGATTGATCGGCACCCTGGGCGGGCGAACCGAGGCGGCAGCAATGGTCGGCGACAACGAAAACGATGCCGCCGCAGCCCACGCGGCCGGCATGCCGCTCGTGCTGATGCGCTACGGATATGCCCGCGTCGATCCGGAATCGCTCGGGGCCGACGCCCTGCTCGACCATTTCGCCGATCTTCCGGCGGCACTCGATCGGCTCGGTCTGCTGCCCTGAAAATTTTTCTTCAATGCGTTGAAACACAGGAGCGCGCGCGGCAACCACCATCGAGCCCGAGAAGGACGGTCAATGGAGCGTTCCCGGGCTCTCTCGTTGGGATTGCATCTGCTCAGTACCGGGACAGCGAAATATTTACCATTTCATGCGATTATTTAACAGTTTACGCGGATTAAAGTGAATGCTATCAACCTGATTGACAGGCTCAGAACATTGAGACCAATCAATTAGAGATGGATGAAGCAAATAATCGTCAAGGCTGGGAGATCAGCGAAGGCAATGCAGCAGGAGGAAATAATGTCACATATAGAAAAGACGGTGACCATGCTCCAGAGTTCACGCCGCAATCTGATAAGAATAGGAGCGATAGCAGCCTCTGCTCTGCTTGCTAAAATGACGACAACCGAGGCGGAGGCGGGGGACTTTCTCTGGTTTCACTGGGGGCATCATCATCGTTACCAAAATGGAAACGGAGGCGGTGGTGATTCTCAATGTTTTCTGAAGGGCACCACGATCCTGACCGCGGATGGCGACCGGAAGATCGAAGATCTGAGCGCAGGCGATTTACTGCCGAGTGTTTTTGGCGGGACATGTGCCATTCAATGGATCGGCCGCTATTCGTTTAAAAAGGGTGATCCGACCAAGGGCTGGGTTAGAAGCGTATTGCCTATTCGGATTGCTCGCTCGGCGCTGGGCGATGATGTTCCGCATACCGATTTGTATCTTACCCAGACGCATGCGGTGCTGGTCGACGGCGTCCTGGTAGCGGCGGGCAACCTCGTCAACGGCACAACGATAACCCGTTATGACGCGGCCGAACTCGATCGGTTGGAGTATTTCCATATCAAGCTTCCCCGTCACGACGTGATCTACGCAGAAGGTGCGCCTTGTGAAACTCTGCTGGAGGTTGATGAGAACGCCGCCAATTTTGCCGAATATCGACGCCAATACGGACCGCTTACGGTCGAAGAAACGCCATGTTTGCCGCGGATCAAATACGGTTACCGGATGGGCGAAATAAAGTCGTATTTCCGCAGTGCGATGGCGCCGTGGATCGACTATCGGCAACAGGCTGATATTATTAGAGACGAGCTGGATATCCGCGGAATAGCGCTGTCGCGGAAGCCGGAACTCGTGTCCTGATCCAGGTTGCCGAGAGGCGGTTTGACGCCTCTCGGCTTTGGCTTTATTTTAGTGAAGTTCTGGGGTAACCCGGGACTGACCAACAGTAGTCAGAGATCGTGGTTTCTTGCGTGCGCGATCGGCGCTTCCAACGAGGAAGCGGCGCGAATACTCATATGAACAGCTTTTCGTTCCCGAGCCCGTCATAGAGGTGGGCGACGAATTCACCGTAGCCATTCCATTTCAATGTCGGCACCCGCTTGTCGGTGCCGATCTCCCGTTCGGTTTCCTGGCTCCAGCGCGGATGCGGCACCTCCGGGTTGACGTTCGCCCAAAAACCGTACTCGTCCCCCTGCACGGTCTGCCAAAACGTTACCGGCTGCTTGTCGGTAAACGAAACGCGGACGATCGACTTGATCGATTTGAAGCCATACTTCCACGGCAGCACAAGCCGCAGCGGCGCTCCATCCTGCTTTGGCATCGGCTTGCCGTACATGCCGGTGACCATGAAAGCGAGCTCGTTGCCGGCTTCGGCGATCGTGACACCCTCGACATAGGGCCAGGGATACCAGAACTGTTTTTGCCCCGATGCCACACTGGCATCGAGAAAGGTCTCCATGCGCACGTACTTGGCCGAGCTCAGCGGTTTGGCCAGAGCCAGGAAAGCGGACATCGGAAAGCCGCTCCACGGCACCGCCATCGACCATGCCTCGACGCAGCGGTGGCGATAGAGGCGTTCTTCAAGCGGCATTTTTTTGAGCAGATCATCGATGCCGATCTCAAGCGGCTTTTCGACCATGCCGTCGATCTTGATGGTCCACGGCCGGATCTTCAGTGCCTGGGCGGCATCGGCGATATCCTTCTCCGAGCCGAATTCGTAAAAATTGTTATAGTACTCAGAATATTTCGGGTCGGTCAGCGGCCGGTCGAGTTTGTAGTGCGGGTTGCGCTTTACCGGATACAGGCCGGCCGAGGGGTCCGTGCTATCCTTTGCATCCTCGGCCGCATCGGAAGCTATCGCCGCGGTCATGCCTGGGATCAGCAATGCGCCAAAACCCATCGCTTTCAACAGTGCCCGGCGTTCCATAAACACTGCTTCGGGTGTAGCCGCGGCTTCGCGAAGCTCCCATCCTCTATTGCGCCGGATCAACATGGCCGTCCCTCAACCATCGAACTGGATGAGGTTGAGGTAAGACCACATTCGACGACGCCAAGTCACGCTTTCGCGAGCCCGGCGTCGATCGGCTCTCCATGCCCACAGCGAATGTCTATTGCGCCGCCTCAGCGGTGCGCTGCGCCATCACCTTCTCCGCCGGCCGCCCGGTCAATTCCTGCATATGGTCGAAGCTATGGGCAAAGCTGCCGACCCCCAAGGTCAGCGAGCGCAATTCCACGATCAGATCGTGCAATTCGCTCTGCGGCATATGCGCACTGACCACGTCCCAGCCGGGCCAATCGGGTTTGGCGTCATAGCCGAGGATCTGGCCGCGCCGCCCCGAGACAAGCCGCTGCACCCGGGCGGTAAACGCGTTCGGCACCGAGATCTCAACCGAGTCGATCGGCTCCAGCAGGATCGGCTCGCATTTTGGCAGCGCTTCCTGGACCGCCTGCCGGCCGGCAGTATGAAATGCCTGGTCCGAGCTGTCGACCGCATGGAACTGGCCGGTGATCAGATTGACGGCGATATCGATGACCGGGAAGCCGAGCGGGCCGCGCTGCAACGCCTCGACCACTCCCTCCTCGACGGCCGGGATGTAGTTGCGCGGGATCGCACCGCCGACGACGCTATCGGTGAACGTGAAACCCGAACCGCGCGGCAGCGCCTTGACTTCGATCGTCACATCGGCGAACTGCCCGTGCCCGCCGCTTTGCCGCTTGAAGCGCGAATGCTGCTGGGTACCGCGGCGGATCGTCTCCTTGTAGGGAACCGACGCCGGGCGGCCGTTGACCGCCAGATTGAAGCGGTTGCGCAGCCGATCGATCGCGATCTGCAGATGGATATCGCCCTGCCCCCACAGCACCATTTCTTGCGTATCGGCGTTCTGCTCAAGTTGGAAGGTCGGATCTTCTTCGATCAGCTTGGCGATCGCGCCGGTTAATTTGACGTCGTCGGCACGTTTTTCGGCGGCGATCGCGAGCCCGAACACCGGCTGCGGCCGTTCCGGCCGCGGCAGCGGATCGGCCTTGCCTGACGGAGTCAGCACGTCACCGGTCGCGATATCCTCCATCCGCGTCATGCCGACGACCTCACCGGCTTGCCCCGAGGGAATTTTCTCATGCTGCGCGCCGGTCACCCGCAACAGCCCGGCAACGCGGGTGCCGTTCAGCACCATGCCTTCATTGATCGTCCCGCGCCAGATCCGCGCCAACGACAACTTGCCGGTGTGCGGCAGGTGGTAGGTCTTGACGATCTGCGCCAACGGCTCGCCCTCGGCGGCGATGCCGAGCCGGGCGGCAGTTTCCTGCGGCGACGGGGTTTCGTGACGCAGCGCCTTCCATAACCGGCGAACGCCGTGATCGGCGGTCGCCGAGCCGAGAAACACCGGCACCACCTGCGCCTGACTCATCGCGCGGGTCAGGTGCTGATAGATCTCCTCCTTCGACGGCTCGATTTCTTCGAGCAGCTTTTCGAGGAGCGCATCGTCAAAATCGGCAAGCTTTTCGATCAAACCGGTGCGGGTGTCCCGCTCCTCATCCCAAAAGCCTTCAGGCAGCGGGATTAGATCGGAAGCCTGACCGGGGCGATAACGGTAGGCACGCTCGCTGACGAGATCGACATAGCCGGTAACCTCGCCCTCTCCGTCGCGCAACGGTACCTGGCGCAGCACCAACGGCCGTTGCGACACCGACTGCAACGCCGCCAGCACGTCCCGCACCCGGGCGTTCGAGCTATCCATTTTATTTATAAAGATTATGTGCGGAATTTTGTGCTGGTCGAGAAAGCGCAGCAGCGGACTTATCGTCAGCGCACGCTCGACTTCGGGTTCGACGACGACGACCGCGACATCGGCGGCCAGCATCGCCGACTGCGCCTCATAGGCGAGCTCGACCGAACCCGGGCAGTCCAGGATTGTCCATGGATCGCCGAGAAACGACGTCGCCGCGACGTTGAGTTCGGTCGACATCGAGCGTGCGCGCGCCTCCGGCGAGGAGTCGCCGACCGAATTGCCGTCGCGCACGCTGCCGTGGCGGGTCGTGGTCCCGCTCGCAAACAGCAACGCCTCCAATAGGCTCGTTTTGCCCGAGAGATAAGGGCCGATCAGTGCGGCACAACGCGGGGCCGTGGTCGCATTCGCTGACGTATTCGCCATGGGGGCGCCTCCAACCGATTTTCAAGGCGCCCGCGGGGTTTGCAACGCCGCGATGGCGCCGACATCTGCCCCAATCTCGCGCGGCTGGCGGCTGTAACGCAATCGAAATCTGGCCGGGGCGCTATCGGTTTGAATTGGCAGACATCAGCCAATCCACGTATCCCCTATGGCCGGGCTCGACCCGGCCGGAGTACGGGAGAGCCCGCGCTATAAACTGAGATTCTTTCCATCAACCGGAGAGGGTGCGACAGGCGCGGTCGATGCGCTGGCAGGCATCGCGCAAGACCTCGGTTGAGGTCGCATAGGAGATGCGGAAATGCGGCGACAGCCCAAAGGCCTCGCCATGCACAACCGCGACCCCGGTCTCTTCCAACAGATAACGGACAAAGTCCTCGTCGTTCTTGATCGTCTCGCCTTTTGGCGTGCGCTTGCCGATAACCCCGGCGCAACTCGGATACACGTAAAACGCCCCCTCTGGCCGCGGACAGAACAAACCCGGGATCTGGTTCAGCATGTCGACGACAAGGTCGCGCCGCTCCTGAAACTTGCGGTTATGGATCGGGATGAAATCCTGCGGTCCGGTCA
>JAFAOB010000438.1 GCA_019238055.1 Alphaproteobacteria bacterium | reverse complement strand
ATCCGAACCTCAATCGCCGGACACCCGGCAGTATGACGCTGCTTCGAGATGCGCTGGCAACAGCTGCGTCGTTATCAGGACGAATCCGGGCGTGCAAAAGCCGCACTGGAACGCGCCCGCCTCGATGAAGGCTTCCTGCACCGGGTGCAGCGTGTCGCCATCGGCAAGACCCTCGACGGTGACAACCTCGGTGCCGTCGGCGAACACGGCGAGGTAAAGACAACCCGACACCGCCGTCGACCAGCCGCAGCACGCGCACATGCCCGGTTTTCGGTGTCGACTTCAACTTCGACTCGGCGCCGCTGCCGCCCGTCATCCAATAGGATGTGGCATTCGGCGTCAGGCCGGTCGCGTGGTCGGGCGGCACGTAATCCGGAACAAAGCTTCCCGAGCCGACGATCGTGCCGGCCTGCATGCCGTATTTCGGCGGAAGAGTTCGGCGATCGGCAGGTTGCTGTCTTCCGGCACGCCGGTCTCGGCGGCCATCGCGGCAAGCTTGGTCTTGACCTCCTCGGCAGCGCGGCGTACTGCGTGGCCCATATGAAAGGTGGAACGCGATCCCAACGTTCCCATGTCGTAGGGCGTCACATCGGTATCGGGCGCGACGACACGCACCGCCTCAGCATCGATGCCGAGCGCCTCGGCGGCGATTTGCGCCAGCGCTGTTGTCGATCCCTGGCCCGTATCGACGGTGCCGCAATAAAGCGTGACACTGCCGTCGGCGGCGACCGCGATGGTCGCAACCGAAATCGTCGGCGAAATGCCGGCCTTATCCGATCGCAACGCCGCGGCCGCGCCGCAGCAAACCGCTGCCCCGGTCAAACGGCTGCCCCCAGCCGATCCGCTGGACGACGCGGTCGAGCACCGCAACGGTTGCAGTATCCTTGAGCACGGTGCCGGTCGATTGCGGCAGCCCGTCCTTGAGATGGCATTTCCCGATTTCCGCGGCAATCCTGCAGGTGACGAAGGGTCTACCATCGGTGGCGCTCGCCGCCTGCACATATGACGCGACGATGGGCAGGGTTCGACCTGACCAAGGCCAATCGCATTCAAGTCGACAATAAGGTGATATCATTCCAGTTCAATTGGAAACATAAGACCCCGGTGCTCAGTTGGGACAAGACGGGCGAGCCATTGCCGCTTCTAGCCCGCACCACCGAAACCCTGCCGAATACCACTGACTGGTTCGGCTGCTGGCGCCCGGTGGCCAATCCAGACAATGATTACCTGATCGATCGCGAGGCGCAGCGCACGGTCAGCTACACCGGCATTGCCGAGGTCTTTCCGCAGGATTCGGCGGTAACCGCGAGCATGGGCGAAATCTCCGATCGCACGCTCGAGTATCTGGTGCCGAGCGATCGCATGATCGTGATGACGCGCCGACGGCTGATCGAGGCGGCGCGGGTCTTGCAAGACCAAAAAACCGTCCCGCCGCTCATCGATAATCCGGGTATTGCGACTGCAATCCGGTCAGGAGATCTGATCGCACCCGAAGCCCAGCCCTGGATGGAGGCTTATGAAGAGACGCTGCATCAGGCGCGGCATCCGGTCATGCTAGAGGCCGCGGAGTAGATCCGCCCGCGATCTTGGCAGTCTCGACGACACCACAGCCGCTCCCGTCGGATCAGCCGAGGACGCGCTCACCGCGCAATCGCGTCCCGGTCTGCAGGTATTATTGCCGGGTTTGCCGTGCTGGCGATCGCGGGGGCGCCAGCAGTGATTTTCAGAGGTTAGAGAGAGTTGCGCGCCAGCCAGAGCATCGGTACTCGACACTCTCGACGCCGCTGCGGGGTACGGTCGAAGGCCACGCCCGCTAATCGAATGCCGCATCGATCAATGCGCGGGCTCAGCCGGTTGGCGCGGTGGTAAATTATTGAAGTTCAAGCAATCTTTGAGCTTGGCATCGCGTTTGGCGATAGCACCCGGTGAAAAGTCCGGAAAGGCAGCCTGCGCCTGCTTCGCGCAAACATCCATTGTCTTCCATTTCTGCATCGCGCTCGTGCCCTGCCCGGTGGCGTGCGCTGAACCAATTGAGAGGGCGAGAACGGCTCCCACCAAACAGATTTTCTGGTACATGCCACCTCCCTCTGCGTGATCTGACGCGTTATCGGAGCCGAAGGCTGCTGTTCGCCATGGCTGAGTCATCTCGCAACCCTGTTCGGCTCCAACGATGATGATGCGCGTTTATACTGCTGGTCGTCATAAGAGAAAGGGCGCCCAAAGGCGCCCTCTCCTGCGACATAGACGGCAACGGTCTAATAGTCGTCCATGCCCTCCATGCCATGATCATGCGGCATGCCAGGTGCAGGCTTTTTTTCCGGCTTTTCGGCGACCATCGCCTCAGTGGTGACGAGCAAGCCAGCGACCGAGGCCGCATCCTGCAAAGCCAAACGAACAACCTTTGTCGGGTCGATGATGCCAGCCTTGACCATGTCGACATACTCGCCGGTCTGGGCATCAAAGCCGTAATTCGGGTCATTCCTGTCGAGGAGCTTGCCAATGACCACCGAGCCCTCGCTGCCGGCGTTTTCGGCAATCTGCCGCGCCGGGGTCTGCAGTGCCCGGCGAACGATGTCGATACCGACCCTCTGGTCATTGTTCTCAGGGGTCAACCCTTCGAGTGCCTTGGCCGAATAGAGCAAGGCAACGCCACCACCCGGAACGATGCCTTCCTCGACAGCCGCTCGAGTAGCATGGGTCGCATCGTCGACCCGATCCTTGCGTTCTTTGACCTCGATCTCGGTGGCGCCGCCGACCCGAATCACTGCGACGCCGCCGGCGAGCTTGGCGAGCCGCTCCTGCAGTTTTTCGCGGTCGTAATCGGAGGTGGTCTCCTCGATCTGCTGGCGGATCTGGGCGATACGGCCCTGGATGTCGTCCTTCTTGCCGGCACCATCGATGATCGTCGTGTTTTCCTTTTCG
>JAFAOB010000337.1 GCA_019238055.1 Alphaproteobacteria bacterium | reverse complement strand
AGGGCAGGATCAGCTTATTCTAGATAAAGCTCCACATGAGCCGCGCCATCTCGTCGCCATCGAGTTCGACGACTGGCTGCGCCACCCTGATCTTTGCCATCCGTTTCTCCTCGCCTCGGCCGCAACGGGCGGCCGACCGTCGCCCTTATTGGAAACGAGGATAGAGGCCGCCAAGCAATGCGACAAGCCGACAAAGCACGGCACTGTCACGCAATCGCGGTCCCACCGAGCTTATGCACAATGCCGGCAGTTGCGACTGGAAGCACTCGCCACGTCCAACCTTTACCGCTTTGTTACCAAGGGTTACACTCTGCCACGATGATTTCACAACGCGCTCGAAATAGCAAAGTTCGAACAAGGGCTTAGGCTCACGCCTCTTTTTTAGGCAAATGAACTCAAATCAAGAAATGCACAGCAGGCGATCGGCCATCACTTGGTTTTGCACAAAGTTATCCACAGGTCCCGAGGAACCATCGATACCCCGGCATACCGGGATTCCGAGGGGTTAGAGGAGTCTCTCGAGGAGCGCCGGCACGGTCGGAACGACCTGCAGCAGGTCATGGGTTTTCGGCTGAGCAAAGCCGCTCGCGACGATGCGGTCGAGCAGATGGCGCAGAGGCGCCCAATAGCCTTCGACATCGACCAAGAAGATTGGCTTGCGGTGCAGGCCGAGCTGTTTCCAGCTCAGGATTTCGAAGGTTTCGTCGAGGGTGCCGACCCCGCCCGGCAGGATCGCGAAGGCAGCGGCGCGTTCGGCCATCCGCGCCTTGCGCTCGTGCATTGTATCGACAATGGCGAGTTCGCTGACACCTTGATGCGCGAGTTCGGCATCGCGCAGCCGGCCGGGGATGATACCGATGACCCGGCCGCCCTTGGCGAGCGCCGCATCGGCGAGAAGACCCATCAGTCCAACCCGCCCGCCGCCGAAGACGAGCTCGATGCCGGCCTCGGCAAGCCTTGCGCCGAGTTCGCTCGCCGCGCGGCGGTAAACCTCGGCGACCGCCCCGGACGAACCGCAGTAAACGCAGAGTGAGCCGATTTGAGGCATCGAGAGCTGCTACTGTCTAATTGCGCAAATTGATGTATGGCGACAACCCACCCCAAAGCCGTCATGGCCGTGCTTGTCACGGCCATCCACGGGACGTGCCTCTGGCCGTGGCAACGTGGATGCCCGGCACAAGGCCGGGCATGACGAAGCAGGAGAGTCCGATCCAAGAGTCGGGTACTATGCTAACTTTTGCAATGAGGTGCTGCTTGCGATCAGGCATAAAGCTCCTGCGACAGAACCGGGGGAGTTCGCTTGCGTTTGTGGAGATAGGATTGCCAGAACAGGCATGCAGCGACGGTGCGCCAGGGCCGCCATGCTTCGCCGAGAGGACGCAATTCGGGTTCGCTCGGCCGCGCCGCAAGCGCCAATTCTTCCCTGACCCCAATCTGCAGACCGAGATCGGCGGCTGGCCAAACATCGGCCCGGCCGAGCGCAAAGATCAGATAGACCTCGGCACTCCATCGCCCGATCCCGGGCAGCGCGCGGAGGATCGCCTCCGCCATCGCGTCGTCGGCCTCGGCAAGGCGATCAAAATCGAATGCGCCGCAAGCGACTTTTTCTGCCAGGCTGCGGGCGTAACCCATTTTTTGCCGGCTGAACCCGCAGGCCCGCAAGGTGGCATCGTCAAGCGCGAGGAACCGCTCGGGCACGAGCGGCCGGCAGGTGTCGCTGAGCCGACGGTGCATTGCGGCAGCGGCATCGATCGAGACCTGCTGTTCAAGAATAATGTGCAGCAAGGTCGCAAATCCGTTGCGGCGGCGGCGGAAGCGAGGCGGTCCGGCCTTGGCCAGGATACCGGCAAACACCGGCTCGACCGCGAGCGCCGCGATGCCGTCGGCGAGCCGGTGCGGTGCGTAGATTGCAACATCCTGCAAGATTGCCCGGTTCATCGCATCTGGCCTGGCAGGGTCATCGGGCCGGCCACGTGAAGGCAGCGCCCGCTCCCCACGATGACAGCGAGGCCAGGCAGCTTGCGCGTCGCGACAGGTGAGCAGTGGCGGACGAGGCCCACTCGTCTGCCGCGAGCGTAGCCCCTCACAGCCTAATATTGCCCCCTGGGCTCGAGGCCAAAAGCATGCTGGCCATACATCGTGCCGACCGCGTCCCAATTGAGGCTGACATGGCGGGCGACGGCGTTGACGTCGCGCCAGGCACGCTGGATCGGGTTTGAGAGGAGCAGACCAGCACCGCCGGTCGAGGCATTCAGCGCTTCCACGGCGCCAAGCGCGAGTTTCGTCACATAGGCCTGATTGCGGCGAGCCCGAATGCGGTCGGCGACGGTGATCTCGTTGCCGGCGCGCAATTTGGCCATCGCGTAGCGGATGTCGGTCATCAGGATCAGCTCGGCGGCCTCCACGGCAGCTGCGGCTTCGGCGTAGCGCAGCTGGACCGTCGCAAACTCGGCCATCGGCAATCCGCCGCCGGCGAGCGCCCCGCGGGTCTTGCGCCCGGTGGTCATGTCCAGATAGTCGGCGAGCGCGCCTTTGGCCGCACCGACCGCGGTCGAAGCCAGCATCGATGCGCCCAGCACCAACAAAGGCAGTCGGTAAAGCGGGTTCTCATGATGCTGGGCGCCGGCGGTGCGACCCGCGCGGGTATCGGCAAACCGCAACACCCGATGCCCGGGTACAAAGGCGTCATGGACGATGATGTTCTTGCTGCCGGTGCCGCACAGCCCATAAACGAACCAATTATCCTCGATCTCGACATCCTTGATCGGCAACAGAAAAAAGGCGCCAACTCCGGGGCCTTCGCCGGCGGATGACGCGATGAAGGCGCCGAGCCGGATCCAGCTCGCATGATCGACACCGCTGGCAAATGACCATTTGCCGCTCAGGCGAAAGCCGCCAGCGGCCGGGATCGCGGTGCCGGTCGGGGCAAAGCAGGCGCAGCTGAACGGGTCGCTGCCATCGCCCCATAATTCACGCTGTGTCTCGATCGGGTAATGGCCGAAAGAGATGCCGTTCGAGAGCGCGCCATTGACCGCCCAACCGGTCGAGGCGCAGGCCGCCGAAATCGTCAAGGCGATTTCGAGCGCGATGACCGCGTCGTATTCAAAGCCGCCGAATTCCCTTGGCCGGGTCGTACGCAACAATTCAGCCGCGCGTATCTTGGCGACAATCTCGGATGAAATCCGCCGATTGCGCTCGGTCTCCTCGGCGCGGGCGCGGATTTCCGGCACCAGGGCGCGGGCGCGCGCGATCAGCTCCTCGGGGCTTGGCGGCGACGCGGCGCGATAAAGCGCGGCACTGGTCATTTCAATCTCCGATTTTGAACAATAGCCGGACAAACCCAGCGGAAACCGCGTTCCGATTGGTTCTTCCGACACGGACGCCGAGCATGTGCCGGTGAGGAGGAGGGTATCGGTGGGGCCAATCCATACCGCGCCCCACCCTTAGCGCCGATGACAATTGGGTTCAATCCTCGAAGCCACCTTCGAGTTTGAGCGGATATCTTTGGGCAGATCGGTGTGACGTTGAAGCTGACGGTGCACGCGGGGAATTCGTGCAGCCATTCTGCCGATGATTTTCTCGCCGCCGTCAGGTCGACGCGAGCTGAGGCGCCGCGATGCGATCGCGCCGACGGCTTGGGCCACCCGCAACGATCTGGACGACGCCGGCGCTAAATCCGATCAGTACGCCGATGTGCCAAGCGTGATCGTAGGACCCGAATTTGTCGAAGATGACGCCGCCGCCCCAGGCGCCGAGCGATGATCCGACTTGATGCATGACAAAAGCGATGCCGAGCAAAGTCGCCATATAGCGCGTGCCAAACATCTCGGCGACGAGGCCGCTGACGAGCGGCGCCACGCTGAGCCACAGCATCCCCATGGCTGCGGCGAACAGCAATGTGCTCGCCGGTGTCGGCGGCATGATGAAATACGCTGTGAAGACAAACGCGCGCAGAATATAGAGCAGACCCAGCAGAATATGTTTCGGGTATTTGCCGCCGAGCCAGCCGGCGGTGATCGAGCCGATCGAATTCATGCCGCCGATAACCGCGATCGCCTCCGCGCTTAATAGCGGGCTTTGACCGCAGATCGCGAGATAGGTCGGCAGGTGGGTGGTCAGAAACACGAGATTGAGGCCGCAGACGAAATAGGCCCCCGACATGACCAGAAACGGGCGATGGCGTGCGGCCTGGCCGAGAACCGCGCGCATTGTCAGCCGCGATGCCGTGCGGCTCGGCAATTGGTCGGCGCCGCCGGCAAGAAAACCGGCGGGGAGCATGGCGATCGCGAGCAGCACAAAGAACAGGACGCCGATCTGCCATGCCTGATGCGCGAGGATCGATTGCGTGCCGATCGGAATTGCTAATGTACCGAGCGAGCCCGCCGCCGAGACGATGCCCAACACCTTGCTGCGGTTTTGTTCCGAAACGGCCCGCGCGCAAGCGGTCATGACCAGTGACGATGCGGTACAGGACAATGCGATGCCGATGAGCGCACCCGACACGATCAGCGCCGCGGCGCCCTGGGCGCCCGCCATGACAACGAGCCCGATGACATAGATCACCGCACCCGCGAGCATCGCAATCCGCAGCCCAAAGCGGTCGGCGATCGCTCCGATCGGGGCCTGAGAAATGCCCCAGACGATATTCTGGATGGCGATCGCCAGGGTAAAACTGGCCGCGCTCAGCGCGAGGTCGTGCGTCACCGGCGTCAAAAACAGGCCGAGGCTTTGCCGCAAGCCCATGCCGAGGCTGAGAAGCACCGCCGCCCCGACCAGAATGCGACGCGTCGGATCGCGGTTGGTCGCGCTTGTTGCCGACATGCCCAAAGCTGCCCCATATACTTGCGCTGCAACGGCCTGCACTTTGCCCAATCCCGATGCATCGACCGAGCGATTTTTGCCCTCTGATTGGGCATAGCTGCCCAGCAATCAAAGCTGCGGGCCGCGGGCTGTCGGCTCGAAGTCCGTTGCAACCTGATTTGCGCTTCTCATCGAGGGCGTGCTTTGAGGCAGGGGCTCGCTCGGCCCGACTATGATGGCTGCCGACCACCGTACGGCGCGGCGCTGTGACCCCGGCCGATTGAGCGGCTAGATGCGGTAGCGATCGATTGCCGCGCGGTCGAGTTCGATGCCGAGCCCGGGCCGCTCCGGCAACCGGATCATCCCATTGCCATCGATCCGGATCGGTTCCTTGAGCAATTCGTCGCGCAAGCCGTTCGGGTTCTGGTCGAATTCGAGCACCAGCCCGTTCGGGATCGAGGCTGCAAAATGCAAAGAAGCAACCAGGGTCACCGCACTGGCAAAGGCGTGCGGCGCCACCATCAGGTGATGGGCCTGGGCTAGCGCAGCGATGCGCCGGCATTCGGAAAAACCGCCCGACCAGGCGATGTCCGGCTGCACGATGTCGACCGCACCGCGGGTGATCAGCTCGCGAAAACCGTAAAGACCGATCTCGGTCTCGTAGCCGGCGATCGGCGTGGCAAGCGCCGCAGCCACGCGGGCGCTGCCGTCGATATCGTCGGTCGCGACCGGCTCCTCGATCCAATAGAGCTTGAACGGTTCGAGCGCGCAGCCGATCTCGATCGCCATTGCCGGGCTCCACGCACAATTGACGTCGACCATCAGCTTGGCTTTGGGCCCGAGTGCCTTGCGCACCGCAGCGACGCGGGCGATGTCCTCTTCGGGCTCGACCTCGCAAAGCTGCGCGTTGCCGGCAAGATGGCGCAGATGCGTCTGGGTCGACGGGTTGCGGCCAATCTTCATCTTCATGCCGCTAAAGCCGCGGGCGCGGTAGCCTTCGGCTTCGGCGGCAAGGTCCTCGACCGATTTGCCCTCTTGGTAGAAGCCGCCGCTGGCATAAGCCTCGACCCGGTCGCGGCAGGCGCCGAGCAGCCGATAGACCGGCAGCTTCGCGATCTTGCCGGCGATGTCCCAGAGCGCGATATCGACGCCGCTGATCGCATTGATGGCAATGCCGCGGCGACCGAACTGGCGGGTGCGGGCGAACATCTTCTGCCATAGCCCTTCGATCAGCAGCGGATCCTCGCCGATCAGCATCGGCCGCAGCTGATGCTCGATCACATGGCGCGTGCTGCCGCCGCCGACCCCGGCCTCGCCGATGCCGGTGATGCCGTCATCGGTTTCGACCTCGATCAACAGCCCGCCGCGCGCCGCCTGCATGCCGCCGGCGCTGCCATAGGGTGGGTCGCAGCGATAGGAAAGCGGGATCGTGCGGATGTCGACGATCTTCATCGGGCTCAGTCTTCGGCCAGTACCGCCATCAGATCGCACTGGATCTGCATCGGCGGGGTGAAGTCGGTACTGGTCAGCGTGTGCCGTGCCGGCCTTGAGTGGGGGTCGGGAAACATTTCGACCCAGTGCTTGTTGAGGATCGGGCGCAGCGCCCGGTCGGTGATCCACACATTCATCTTGATGATATCGTCAGGGGTGCCGCCGGCAGCGTCCATCACGCGACGCACATTGTCGAACATCTGCCGGCATTGCGCATCGAGATCGTCGGGAACCTTGCCGATCGCGGGATCGGTACCGGAGATCGCGCCGGTCACGAGAAACGGGCCGCGCCGGCTCGCACTCGGGATCGGATTGGCATGGCTCGCCCCGGCTACGTTGATGCTTTGCCGTTTTTCCATGATCTCTCTCCATTCCGTTTCTGGCGATCGCCCGCACAGGATGCGACGAGCTCTGTATTATCGCAGCACCGTTTGGTGAGCGAGAGCCCCCATGCTGAGCAACGATCAACTGCTGAGCAACGATCAATGCCGCTTTCTCGACAGCCGCCGGGTGGGCCATTTGGCGACAGCCGACAAGCGCGGTGCGCCGCATGTCGTGCCGGTATGCTTCGCGATCTCGGACAACACGGCCTACATCACGATCGACCAGAAGCCAAAGGGCAACCCTCGTGCGCTGAAACGGCTGCGCAACATCACCGAAAATCCGTCGGTTGCCTTGGTCGGCGACCGTTATGACGAAGACTGGAGCCGGCTCGGCTGGGTCATGCTGCGCGGACGCGCCGAAATTCTGGACAGCGGCGCCGAGCACGGCATGGCGCAAGAGCTGCTGCGCGCGCGCTATCCGCAATACCAGGCGATGCAGCTTATGGATTTGCCGGTTATTGCCATACGCATCGCGCAGGTCGCAAGCTGGGGCGACCTCTCGGCGGTTCCGTGAGATAAAGAAACTTGCAGCTCCCGCTACTCTGCAGCGAGGCGCCGGTGCGAGGAATTCATGCCCGACAAGCCCCTTCCCGATAACGAGATCAATGCCTTTGTCCCCGGCCCGCGCGTCCATATCGATGGGCGGCCGGGTGGGCCGTTATCTGGTCTGACCTTTGCCGCCAAGGATCTGTTCGATGTCGCCAGCTACCCGACCGGCGGCGGCAATCCCGACTGGGCCAAATACAATCCGGTTCCGACCCGGCATTCCTGGGCGGTGCAGCGGCTGCTCGATGCCGGTGCCACCCTGGTCGGCAAGACGATCACCGACGAAGTCTCGCTCGGCATCGTCGGCGAGAACGCATTTTACGGCACGCCGATCAATGTCAACGCACCTGGCCGGGTGCCTGGGGGCTCGTCCTCCGGCTCAGCCGCGGCCGTTGCCGCCGGGCTCTGCGATATCGCGATCGGCACCGACACCGGCGGCTCGGTACGGGTACCGGCGAGCTTTTGCGGGCTTTACGGCATCCGCCCGACTCATGGCCGCATTGACGTGTCCGGCATGATGCCGCAGGCGCCAAGCTCGGATACGACCGGCTGGTTTGCGCGAGACGCCCAGACCTTTGCCCAGGTGTCGAGTGTCATGCTCGGCGAGTCGATCCCGTCGGCCTTGCCGCACCGGCTGATTGTCGCCGTCGACGCCTTTGCGTTTGCCGAACCGGAAGTGGTCGAGGCCTTGCGCCCATTGCTGGAGAAATTGAAGGCGCTGATCGGCGATGTTCGCGAGGAGGTCATGGCTCCTGGCAGCATCGTGCAATGGGCCCGGGCTCAGCGCACGATCCAGCCGAGCGAGGCGTGGCAGACTTTTAGGGACTGGATCGAGCGCTGCAACCCGCGCCTCGCCTACAATGTGGCACGTAACATCTATAGAGGATCGCAGATCCCGGAGAGCGAGCGGCACTGGGCGGAGCTGGTGCGCCGCGAGGCGCGCGGGCGGATGTGTTATCTCTTGCCATCCGGCACCATCCTATGCCTGCCGACGACGCCGTTTCCGGCACCGAAACGCGGCGAACCATTATCGCTCGCGAGTGTGCAGCGCGATCGCATTCTGTGTCTATGCGCGCATGGCGGGCTGACTGGCGTGCCGCAGATTAGCATCCCCGGCTGCACAGCCGAGGGATTGCCGATCGGCTTATCGATCGTCGGCAGCCACGGCAGCGACGCGGCGCTGGTCGCGATGACGACTGCCCTGGGGGGACCCGTGTGAAACATTTGGCGACCAGCTGGATTGATCCGAGGTTCACCGCAAGGTAATCGACCTTTCCTCTGGTTGACTCCCGGGTTAAGATATTAACCCTCACATAACCTTCACAATTGGGGCGTATAGCGGGGTCAACAGAAGGGAGGAATCATGCATCGCTACGGTCTCACTGCAATCGCAGCCACCGCGGCCATTGCCTTTTCGGCGAGCTATGCCTGCGCACAGGAGTTCGCTGCACACCTGACCGGGTTCAGCGAAATTGGAGAAATAACTGGTCCCTATACCGGGGCGATCCTGTCCGACGCCACGGGTGCGGCGAAACTCTATCTCGATCGAAACGCCGGCACTATCACTTACACATTGACCTATTCTAATGTGGGCACAACACCGCCGCTCACAGGAACGGTGACACAGGCCCATATCCATTTTGGTAAATCGCGCAACTCCGGCGGCATCCTCGTGTTCTTCTGCTCGAACTTGGGAAACGGCCCCGCAGGCACCCCGACCTGTCCGCTGAATAGCGGCACCGTGACAGGCACGTGGACAAAGGCCAGCGTTGTCGCGATTCCAGGGCAGAACGTTAATGCCGGCGACTTCGACGCGCTGACGGACGCTCTTATCTCGAATACCGCCTACGCCAATGTCCATCAGACAGGGCTGCCGGCGGGCGAGATTCGCGGCCAGATTTACGGTGCCGAGCAAGAAGAACAACAACGGCGATAATCGTTTTGGGCGGCCGTCTTCAAGGATACGGCGGCCGATCGACAAACCAATCTCGCCGAGCAGCGCTACACTTCGGATACCAGGTAATCCATTGCCGCATCGACGCCGCCGCGGCCATACGGCACGCCGGTCAGTTCCAGTGCCATCTCGACCGCGGCGAGCGCACCGAGGATCATCGGCTCGTTCAAATCCCCCATATGGCCGATCCGAAATACGCGGCCCTGTAGGGGCCCAAGCCCGCCGCCCAGCGACACATTGAAGCGTTCGAGGCAGACCGCGCGCAACTTGTTCGCATCATAGCCTTCGGGGGTCAGCACCGCGGTCACGGAATCCGATTGCGCCCGCGGGCCGACCGCGAAGATCTCGGGCCCGTCATTCTGCCGCCACACACGTACCGCCCGCCGCGTTGCCTCGGCGAGCCGGTGATGGCGCGCAAAGACGTTGTCGAGCCCTTCTTCTTCGAGCATGCGCAGTGCTTCCTGCAGCCCATAGAAGAAATGCACGGGTATGGTGCCGTTCCACACGGCTTGGCTCGTGCCTTCGACGAGCCGCCGCCAATCCCAATAGACCCGCGGCAATTTGGCCGCTGCGCCCGCCGCCAGCGCCTTGGCGCTGACCCCGGTAAAGGCCATGCCGGTCGGCAGCATGAGCCCTTTCTGCGAGCCAGCGACGACAACATCGACCCCCCACTCATCCATGCGAAAATCCATCGACGCCAAGGACGAGATCACATCGACCAGGAACAAGGCCGGATGGGCGGCGGCGTCGATCGCCCGCCGCAGCGCGGCGATGTCGTGAACGACGCCGGTCGAGGTTTCGTTGTGTACGACCAAAACGCCCTTGATCGCGTGCTCGCGATCCTGGCGCAGCCGAGTCTCGAGTGCGGCGGGGTCGGCCGCGTTGCGCCAATCGTTGGTCAGGGTCTCGACTTCGAGCCCGAACGACTCGCAGCGCATGCCCCAATTCAGCGAGAAATAGCCGGTTTCGACAACCAGCACCTTGTCGCCGGGCGAGAACAGATTGACGAGGGCGGCCTCCCAGGCGCCATGCCCCGAAGCGGCATAACCGAGGATCGTCTGCTCGGTCTTGAAGATGCGCTTTAGGCCAGCGAAGCATTCTTCGGCGATCGCCTTGAACTGGGCGCCGATGAAATCGATCGTCCCGCGGTCCATTGCCCGCAAAACGCGGTCTGGGATATTGGTC
>JAFAOB010000259.1 GCA_019238055.1 Alphaproteobacteria bacterium | reverse complement strand
TAGCGCGCGCGAGCGCCATCTTGCAGCCTCGTCTCCGTAATGCCCGTTGATGTCAAAATCATCGTTACTGATGCGCCGCCCCTGATTACCTTGGCAGCGGCAAAAAGTCTCGACTACCTGCTTTATCCCGTCCTGCCGGTAATCATCCCCGATGCAGTCTTTTTTGAGGCGACAAACGCAGCGGGGAAACTTGGCGCGCAAGAAATTCTCGACTGGTATCGCGACCATATGGCCGCTGTGAGGGTAGAACCCACCGAAGCCTTCGCCACCGCGCAACTGGTGGCGCGAGCCGGGGGGCGGCAACGCGATTTGGGCGAGCGCGCGGCATTGGAAGTCATTCGCCATTACCCACTCGCGCAGGACGAGCGCGCTTTGCTGCTTAGCGACGACCGCGATATTGGCCGCGTGATTGTGATCGATCCCGACAAGCTGATCCTGCTGACCACATGGGACTATCTGCGACAGCTTGAGGAAGCGCAGCGTATCCAATCGGCGGACGCTGTGATTGAGGCAGTGCGGGCGGCGGGCCGCAATCCTCGCCTCGTGGGCACCGCCAGCCCAGGCACGCCTCCCACAAACAGGGCGACCGAAGCCGCGGTTGGCCTAGTGAGCTGCAACCGACGCTCGCTCCCGCCTGTCGCTCAATCCTGCAACACCCCTCGCCAACCCGTTTCCACACCGGCAGAGGTCCTGTAGCATGGCTGGCGAGACCCCCGCGAGGAGACCGCCATGCCAGAAGCCTACCCGCTGCCGTCGAGCGATCCCGCCAAGCTCGATTTTGCCGCGGCACCATTGCAGCATCTCGATCGGCTGATCCGCCAGCACATCGAGGAAGGCCGCTATCCGGGGGCGCAGATCGCCTTGGCCCGGAATGGGCAGTTGGCGCTCTACCGCTGCTATGGCGACGCAAAGACCGAACCCGCCCGTGAAGCAGCGACCGGCGACACGCTGTTCCTGCTGTTCAGCCAGACCAAGGTCCTGACCAGTGCGGCGGTGTGGACCCTGATCGAGGAGGGCAGGCTCTCGTTCATGGATCGGGTCGCCGATCACCTGCCCGAATTCGCGGCGCGCGGCAAAGGCGATATCACCTTGCATCAGGTCATGACGCATCAGGGCGGGTTTCCGTCGGGCGACATCAGCCGAGAAACCTGGACCGACCATAAGCGGATGCGCGCCGAGGTCTGTGATTTTTCCCTCGATTGGACGCCGGGAACACGGCTGCAGTATCACCCGCGGGCGGCGCATCTGACCCAGGCGATGGTGATCGAGGCGGTGACCGGCCAGGATTACCGCGATGTGATCCGCGACAAGGTGTTGGCGCCTTTGGGCTTGGCGCGCGAGATCTTTGTCGGTGTGCCATCGGCCGAGCAAGAGCGTTGCGCCGACACCTATGCGGCCGAAGCCCGCGACAACTCGCCCGAATTCAAGGCTGCCGGAATGCCAAGCGGCGGCGGCTATGCGACCGCGCGCGGCATGGCGGCATTCTATCAGATGCTGCTCGGCGGCGGCCGGCTGGGGGAGGTGCGGCTATTGTCGCCGCGGCTCGTCAGCTATGTCACAAAGAACCACACCGGCGACCGCGGCGACGACGCGATGGCCGGCATCCCGATGCATCGCGGGCTCGGTCCGCATGTCCGCGGCGACAGCGACCGCATCCGCGGCCTTGGCACGATCGCGGCGCCGCAAACCTTTGGCCATGGCGGCGCCGGCACATCGTATTCCTGGGCCGACCCGACCAGCGGCGTGTCCTTCACCTACGTCACCAACTACGTTCAGCCCGATCCGTGGCATTCGGCGCGGCTCGACCGCATCTCGAACCTCGTCCACGCCGCGATTGATTGAGATGCGCTGCACTCCGCCTTTCCCCCTCACCCTCCCGCTGACGCGGGTCCCTCCCTCTCCCCGCTGGCGGGGAGAGGGCTGGGGTAAGGGGCTACCAAAAGCGTAACCCGATGGCGCCGCGAGTCGACCCTGTTCAATCCGATGAGGCCCTACCGGCACGCGCCGATGTCGTGATTATCGGCGGCGGCATCATCGGCACCAGCGCCGCCCTGTTCCTGGCGGAAAAGGGCGTCTCGGTCGCCTTGTGCGAAAAGGGACACATCGCCGGTGAGCAGTCGAGCCGCAATTGGGGCTGGTGCCGCAAGATGGGCCGCGATCCGCGCGAATTGCCGCTGATCATCGAAAGCCTGCGGCTCTGGCAGGACATGAACGAGCGTGTCGAAGCCGAAACCGGCTTTCGCCAGTCCGGTATCATGTATCTCGCCGAGAACCCCGCCGAACTGGGCGAACTCGAATCCTGGCTCGACCACGCTCGCGCGTATCAGCTCGACACCAGGCTCGTGACCCGCGGCGAGGCGGCGGCATTGATGCCGGGACTGAGCGGCAATTGGGTCGGCGGTCTGTTCACGCCGAGCGACGGCAAGGCCGAGCCGCAACGCGCCGCCCCCGCGATCGCCGCGGCGGCACGGCGCAAAGGTGCGGCGATCCTGACCCGATGCGCGGTGCGCGGCATCGAGACGTCGGGCGGGCGAGCCTCAGCCGTCGTAACCGAGAAGGGACGGATCGCCTGCGATCAGGTCGTGCTCGCCGGCGGCGCGTGGTCGCGGCTGTTTTGCGGCAATCTCGGTATCGATTTGCCGCAGCTCAAGGTGCGGGCATCGGTGATGCGGACCGAACCGATCGCCGGCGGCCCGGAGATTTCCGCTTCGGGCGGACTGTTCGGAATCCGCAAACGGATGGATGGCGGCTACACCGTGGCGACATTGGGGGTGCGGACGATCGATCTCGTGCCCGACAATTTCCGGCTGTTCTTCTCGTATTTGCCGGCCGCGCGGATGCACTGGAACCGGCTGCGCTTTCGGGTGGGGCGCCGCTTTGTCGAGGAATGGCGGATGAAGCGGCGCTGGAGACTCGATGAGACGACGCCGTTCGAGACGGTGCGCACGCTCGACCCCGAGCCTGATCCCTTTGTGCTCGACCGCGCCCAGACCGCGGTCGCGCAAGCCTTTCCGCTGTTCCGCAATATGGTGGTTGCGGAACGCTGGGCCGGCATGATCGACGTGATGCCCGATGCGATCCCGGTGATCTCGCCGGTGGACCGCATTCCCGGGTTTTTTATCGCCACCGGCTTTTCCGGGCACGGTTTCGGCATCGGTCCGGGGGCGGGCAGGCTCGTCGCCGACATGGTTGCGGGTGATCCGACCCTGGTCGATCCGGCGCCGTTCCGTTTGCGCCGCTTCACCGACGGGTCAAACCCCAAGCCGCACCCGCTGGCGAGCTGACGTACCAATTCGCAATAAAAACTCTCAGATAAAAGGATATGCCCCTCCCTTGTCATGCCCGGACTTGTTCCGGGCATCCATGGAACCGGGTAATGGGTTGCCGAGAGGCGTGGATGGCCGGGACAAACCCGGCCATGACGGTTTTAAGCATTGCAGCTTGGCACCATATCTCCGGCTGTGTTCTGACTTACTCGTCGTGCGCCAATACATCGGACTGATCCACAAGGATGCGGAGAGCGACTACGGTGTATCCTTCCCCGATTTTCCGGGGGTGGTGACAGCCGGCCGCAGCCTCGACGAGGCGCGGACGATGGCGGCAGAGGCGTTGGAATGTCACGTGGAGGGGATGATTGAAGATGGCGAAGCGCTCCCCGAACCGTCGAGCCTCGAAGCTGTTATGGCCGATCCACAGAACCGCGACGGCGTCGCGATCTTGGTGGCGTTGAAAGAGAAAGCGCCGCGGGCCGTTCGCATTAATGTCACAATGCCGGAAGATCTGCTTGCCGCGGTCGACCGTTATGCTGAGGCGCACGGTTTCACCCGCTCGGGCTTCCTGGCACAGGCTGCTCGTCGCGCGCTCGAAACGACATAGCAGCGGAACTGTCTGCCAGTTCGCCTGTAGAGCCCGTGCCGTTTCGCTCGACCCGCTTCACCGATGGATCAAATCCAAGGCCGCATCCGCTCGCGTGCTGGGCCAATGTCGTCAGGCGTGGGCTTGGCCGCGGGTCCACGGATGGCCGGGTCAACCCCGGCCAAGACACCCAAGCCGATGCGACGTGACCAAACAAAAACCGAGCTAGCCGCCGAGCACGGTCCCTTCGGGAATTTCGGCTTCGGACGAAGCGATCTTGGGACCATCTTCGAGCCGCACGCGCGAGACCTCGACATAGCCGCCTTGCGCCAGAATCCGCAGACCCGCCGGTCCGGCCGAGACGACCTCGCCGATCTTCTTGCCGCGCACCGCGCCAAACGTCGGCGCCGTGATCTTTTTGGCGTCGAACAGATAGAGCTTCTTGTCGCCGTACATCGTCCAGGCTCCGGGCGCCGGATTGCAGCCGCGGATCAGACCGTAGACGAAATCGACATGGTTCGCCCAATTGATGCGGCTTTCCGCCTCGCGCACCCAGCCTTCATAGGTGGCTTGGCTTTCGTCCTGGGTGGTTTCGACGGCGCGCCCGGAAACGACAAGATCGGCGGCCTCGACCAGTGCCTGGATGCCGAGCGGAAAAATCTTGTCGAAATAGAGCGAGCCGGCGGTGTCGTCCGGGGCAATCGGCACCCGCTTTTGCAGGATCACCGGGCCTTCATCGAGCCCGGGGGTTGGCCGGAAGATGGATAAGCCGGTCTCCTGGCGCCCGCGGATGATCGCCCATGGGATCGATGACGGCCCGCGATGTAACGGCAGCAACGAGGGATGGAACTGGATCATTCCGCGTCTGGGAATGGCGCAGAATTCGGGCGGGGCGAACAACAGGACATAGGCCATCACACCGATATCGGCCTTGAGCTCGGCCAGCGCCGCCTTGGCCTCGTCCGACGAGTAGCGCGGAAAGCGGTACACCGCCAGTTTTTTCTCCTCGGCGGCGGCAACCAGCGGATCGGGTCTGGCCCCGGGCCGATCCGGAGCTGCAAACACACCCGCGACTTCATCGCCGCGCGCGATAAAGGCGTCGAGTGCGGCCTTGCCAAAGGCCTGCTGGCCGACAATGACGATGCGCATTTCACTCCCTCCGGTTGCTACGGACGATACCGGCCCATTCAAGCGGCGGGCGCGGCCTCGCGGCAAGGGGCAGAGTTTCATGCTGCGGTGTTTGTGGGCAAGTCCGTTGCAGACGACAAACGCGCAAGGTCCCGCAGCGCCATTTTGTCCCTCGAACCGGCCTGGCGAGCGGGGGCGGCAGCGCGGAATGTTCGCGTTATGCGGGGCCGCTGACCCCGGCCTCGGCAAAGGTCGCCATCCCGTTGTGACAGGCCGCGGCGGCCTTTAGCAGAGCCAGGGCAAGTGTGGCTCCGGAAGCCTCGCCAAGACGCATACCGAGATCCAGCAGCGCCCGCTGCCCCAAGCGGTCGAGCAGAACGCGGTGGCCGGGCTCGGCCGAGACATGGGCCACGATGCAATGATCAAGCGCCCGCGGGTCGGCGGCAAACAACACGGAAGCGGCGGCGGTCGCGGTAAAGCCATCGAGCAAAACCGGAACCCGGCCAAGCCGGGCCGCCATGACCGCCCCCGTGATCGCGGCGAGTTCGAGCCCGCCGAGCCGACGCAATAGATCGAATGAATCGGCCGCCGCCGGCCGGTGCAGGGCTACGGCCTCGGCGACGACTTGGCGCTTATGGTCGAGCGATGCACCAGTGACGCCGCTGCCGGGGCCGGTCCACAGCGCTGCCTCGCCGCCAAAGAGTGCATTGCACAAAGCCGCGGCCGAAGTCGTATTCGCAATGCCCATCTCGCCGACCGCCAGCGCATCGATGCCGGGCTCGACGGACATCATGCCGTAAGCCATCGCTCGGGCGCATTCCTCATCGCTCATTGCCGGCCCCTCGACGATGTCGCCGGTCGGCGCTTCGAGGTTCATTTCGTAGACGCGCAGATCGGCGTCGACGACACGGCACAGCTGGTTCACCGCCGCTCCGCCGGCGGTGAAATTCTGCACCATCTGTGCCGTGACCGAGGCGGGATAAGCCGAGACGCCGCGCGCCGCCACGCCGTGATTGCCGGCGAAAACGACCGTCCGCGGATGCTCGATTCGCGGTGGATGGCGCGCCTGCCAGGTCGCGAGCCAGATCGCCAATTCTTCGAGCCGTCCCAATGAACCCGCCGGCTTGGTCAATTGCGCCTGCCGGGCAGCGGCGGCACTGCCGGCTTCTAGATCGGGTCCCGGCAGCTGCGTCAACAGGGCGCGCATTTCGTCGAGATTCGCCACCGGTTCACTCATCGCCTATCCCTTTACTGCGCCGCAATCCTGTCCCAAACATGCTTCGGGCTGAAAGAAAAAGCCCGGACGATCGTTTCCGCCGGCTTCGGCTATTCTGCGGCAATGAACCCTTTCGATCGATTGAGCCGTCGCCAACCAGGTCTCACCGCCGGCTTTTTTACCGCCGTTGCTTTTTTCACCTGCATCCCGGTCGCAAGCCAGGAAGCGGAGGAATGGTCGCTTGCCGAGGCCGCCTGGGCATTTCCGCTGGTCGGCGCGGGGATCGGCGCGGTTGCCGCTCTCGGCTTTCTTGTCGCCCAGCTCGCCAGGCTCGGCGATTGGCCATCGGCCTTGCTCGCGGTGCTCTCGGGGCTGTTGCTGACCGGCGCGTTGCACGAGGACGGTCTCGCCGATACCGCCGACGGGATTTTTGGCGGCAATGACCGCGACCACCGGCTCGCGATCATGCGCGACAGCCGGCACGGGACTTTTGCGGTCTTGGCCTTGGTGTTGAGCGTCGGGCTGCGCGCCGCGGCCTTGGCGCAGATCGGCGGCGTGATCTTTGCCGGGCTCGCGCTCGTCGCGGCGCACGCAATCTCGCGGGCGCTGCTGCCGGTAGCGATGTGGACACTACCGCTGGCGCGCGCGCAAGGCCTCGGCGCCGAGGCGGGACGACCACGCCCGCTTATGGTGCTGGCCGGCGTCCTGATCGCGCTCGCGATCGCCGCAGCGGCGCTCGGGCCGTTGCACGGGCTGGTCGCAATGGCGGTGGCGGCGCTGGCCGTTGGCGCCGCGGGGGCGCTCGCGCGGCGTCGGATCGGCGGTTATACCGGCGATGTCCTCGGCGCGTTTCAGCAGATCGCCGAGGTTACGATCCTGCTCGCCGCATTGGCGCTGCGGTAAGGAGGACCACGAGGGATTTTGGCTCGATATGCGCCGCAGCCGGGCGGCGCTCTTAGCCCCGCGTCGGCATTTTTGGGAAGCGCCGTTGCTCGCCCTGCAGGTTCACCCAGGGCTGGGCGCTGTCGCAGAAGATTTCCAATGTCGGCTTGACCCAGCTCGCATCGTCGAGAGTGCCGGACAAGATCATGACCATCCCCGGCATCGCCTCGGCTTCATCCATGATCGATGAGCCGCATTCGGGACAAAAGCGCCGGTACAGGCTTCTGCCGCTGTCGCCGCGATCGTTGTAGGTCTTGAGGTCACCCTGCACGCTGAGCGCCGGCGCTGGCAAGGCCACGATGGTCGCAAATGCGCTACCGATGCCCTTTTGGCAGTTCTTGCAGTGACAGACCGCGACAAAGGCCGGATCGGCCTCGGCTGAATAGCGCACCTTGCCGCACAGGCACCCGCCTTCGATCTTCATCGCCCCTCTCGGCATTTGTTTGCATCGCGGTCATCACCCGCTCGCTGCCATCCTAGCCGCATATCTGATCGCAAAGCGAGATCAAAGCGCGAGACGCGGGCATCGGCGCTGTGCTAGCGTGCCGTCAGCGATGCGACAGGGAAGTCCGGTGCGACACCGGCGCTGCCCCCGCAACTGTGAGCGGCGAGTCCGCGGCAAGAACCACTGGCCCCTCTCCTACCCTTCCCGCATGCGGGGGTAGGGGGGCTGGGAAGGGGCCGCGGACGAAGACCCCGAGCCAGGAGACCTCCGTATCGCGCGCAACCAGGCCAGTCCTCGGGATGGAGGAGGGACCGATGGCGATCGAGAATGCTGGCGAAATGCGGGCGCCTCTGCTGGCGCTGACCCTGGTTTTGGGCGGAGCGCGGTCGGGCAAGAGCCGTTATGCCGAGCAGCTGGTCGAACAGGCGGCTGCAGGCGGCACCTATTGCGCCACGGCCGAGGCTGGCGATGCCGAGATGGCGGAGCGTATCGCCGCTCATCGGGCGCGGCGCGGTGCCTTCTGGCGGACCGTCGAAGAGCCGCTCGCGCTCGCCGCGGTGGTCGCCGCCGAAGCCCGACCGCAACGGCCGCTGCTGATCGATTGCCTGACCCTATGGCTCTCCAATGTGATACTGACCGGGCATCCGGTCGAGGACGAGGCTGAAACGCTTTGCGCCGCGTTGCAGCTCGCCGCGGGTCCGGTGGTGCTTGTCGCCAACGAAGTCGGCATGGGACTGGTGCCGGAGACGCCGCTCGGCCGCCGGTTTCGCGACGCCGCAGGCCGCCTGAACCAGGACATTGCCGCGCTCGCCGATCGGGTTGTCTTTGTCGCCGCCGGCCTGCCGCTCGTGCTGAAAGGGGAGGTGAGCCAATGAGCCTGGTCGCTCGCCGCCCCTCACCCCGACCCTCTCCCCTCGGTGCGGGGAGAGGGAGGGACCCGCGCAGCGGGAGAGCCTGCCCCGGACTCGATCCGGGGGTGAGGGGCTTTCCACGGACGTCACAGAGCGTGGTGCGGAGCTGATATGCGTCGCGTCCCGGCAACAATCGTAACCGGCTTTCTCGGCGCCGGTAAAACCAGTCTCGTGCGTCACCTGTTGGCGCGTGCCGGAGGGCGGCGATTGGCGGTCGTCGTCAATGAATTCGGCGAGCTCGGCATCGACCGCGAGCTGCTCCTCGGCTGCGGCGACGAGACCTGTGGCGAAGACGACATCGTCGAACTCGCCAATGGCTGTCTGTGCTGCACTGTCGCCGATGATTTTTTGCCGAGTCTGAGCCGCCTCCTCGATCGCCCGGCGCCGCCCGAGCACATCCTGATCGAGACCTCGGGTCTGGCCTTGCCGAAACCGTTGGTCCAGGCCTTTGCCTGGCCGGAGATCCGAACGCGCACAACCGTTGATGGGGTGCTGGCGGTGATCGATGCCGCAGCCCTCGCCGCCGGCCGGTTCGCCGACGACCCGGCCGCGATCGCGCGCCAGCGCATCGCCGATCCGGCCCTGGCCCACGACAACCCGCTCGAAGAAGTCTTCGGCGATCAGCTCGCTTGCGCCGATCTGGTGATCCTGAACAAGACCGACCTGATCGGCGCCGAAATTTTGGCCGGGCTGCGGCATGATATCGAGACCAGACTGCGCCCAGGGGTCAAAGTCGTGGCGGCGCGCGATGCAACGGTAGCGCCGGAGATCGTGCTCGGTCTCGCTGCAGCAGCAGAGGACGATCTCGCCGCGCGGCCATCCCTACATGACGCAACGGCAGCCCATGATCACGATGATTTTGAAAGTTTTGTCGTAACCCTTGGTGCGGTCGCCGACACGATCGCTTTTCTGGCTCGCCTGCGCGCCGCGATTGCGGCGCACGACGTACTGCGCGTCAAAGGCTTTGTCGATGTGCCGGGCCGCGATCGGCGTCAGATCCTCCAGGCTGTCGGCGACCGGATACAGCATTATTTCGACCGGCCGTGGCGCTGCGGCGAGGCGCGCGAAACCCGACTTGTCGTAATCGGCGAAAAGGGCCTGGACCAGGCCGCTATCACTGCGGCGCTGGGCGGCTGAATGCATCTGCTGGCGACGATGCCCGGAACGATCGCCGATGGGTCGGCGGCGATCGATCTCGCCCAGACACCGGGCGACATCATCGTATTGTCGAGCGCCGATACCGAGCTCGCTTTGCTGGCCTCGGCGCAGCACCGGCGGCGGGCGGCGGACCCTGCGGCTCCGCGGCTGCGATTGGCGCCAATCCTGCGACTGGGCCACAATTTCTCTATCGACCTTTACATGGAGACGGTCGCCGCGGCGAAATTGGTCATAGCACGCATTCTCGGCGGCAGCGGCTATTGGCCATACGGGGTCGAACGGCTCGTCGAAACTTGCGGCGAGCGCGGTATCCCGCTCGCATTGCTGCCCGGCGACGACAAGCCCGATCCTGAATTGGCCGAACGCTCGACGCTAAGCCCCGAACACCACGACCGGCTGTGGCGCTATCTGATCGAAGGCGGACCAGCCAATGCCGAGAATTTTTTGCGCTATGCCGGCTCGCTGATCGGGCATCAGGCTGCCTGGGCCGAGCCCGCGCCATTGCTGCGCGCCGGCCTCTACTGGCCCGACCATTCGCTGCCCGCACTCGCCGATATCGTCGGCAAGTGGCGCCATGACGGCATCGGGATTGTGCCGATCGTGTTTTATCGAGCCTTGGTGCAATCGGGGAATACGGCACCGGTCGATGCGCTGGTGCAGGCGCTGACAGTGCGGCGGCTGCGGCCGCTCCCGGTCTTTGTGCAGAGCCTGAAAGACGGTGAGGCCGCGGCGTTGCTGGCTTCGCTATTTGCCGAAATGCCGCCGGCCGTTATCCTGAGCGCGACCGGGTTTTCGGCGCGAACCGGCGCGACACCGGATCCGCTCGCCGCCGCCGATTGCCCGGTGCTGCAAATCGTGTTTGCCGGCAATGACGAGCGGAGTTGGCGCGCGGGCACGCGCGGGCTTGGTTCGCGCGATCTGGCGATGAATGTCGCCCTGCCGGAGATAGACGGCCGCATTTTATCGCGCGCCGTCTCATTCAAGGCGCCGCTCGGCCGTGATCTGGAGACCGAGGCCGATCTGATCGGCTATCGGCCGGTTGCCGATCGGGTAAATTTTGCCGCGGAGCTTGCGCGCAACTGGGCGCGGTTGCGACGAAAGCCGCCAGGAGAGCGACGGGTCGCGCTGATCCTCGCCAATTACCCGAACCGCGACGGCCGCATCGGTAATGGTGTGGGGCTCGACACGCCGGCATCGGCGATCGCGATCACGCCGGCGTTGGCCGAGGCCGGCTACCGGGTCGGCGACATGCCCGAGGACCCGCAAGAGCTGATCAAAGCGCTGCTGGCCGGCCCGACCAATGCCAATCCGGGCGCCCCGGCTTCGGAAACCCTGTCGTTTGCCGATTATTCGGCGTTCTTTGCAAGCTTGCCGCCCCCGGTGCAACAGGCCGTGACTGCGCGCTGGGGGCCGGGCGAGCGCGATCCCCTTTTCCGTCCGGGGCGGCTCGATTGCGGACGGTTCGCGATTCCCGGCTTTCGCTCCGGCAATGTCGCGATGCTGATCCAACCGGCGCGCGGCTACAACATCGACCCGAAATCGACCTATCACGACCCGGCGCTGGTGCCGCCGCACGGCTACCTCGCTGCCTATGCCTGGCTTGCGCAGGAATTCCGCGCCGACGCGGTCATTCATCTTGGCAAGCATGGCACGCTCGAATGGCTGCCGGGAAAGGCCCTCGCCCTGTCGGCGGAATGCTTCCCTGAGGTAGCGTTGCCGCCGCTGCCCCATCTTTATCCATTCATCGTCAACGATCCGGGGGAGGGGACGCAAGCCAAGCGCCGTTCCGAGGCGGTCATCGTCGATCACCTGACGCCGCCCCTGATCCGCGCCGGCAGCTACGGGATGATGGCCGAACTCGAACATCTGATTGATGAATATTACGAGGCTGCCCAAGGCGATGCGCGGCGGATGGGCCCGCTTGCGGCGGCGATCCTGGAACGGGCGCGGGCTGCGGGGCTCGACGGCGATTGCGGGATCGGTGCAGACGAGGACCCCGCGACCGCATTGCGCAAGCTCGACGGGTTTTTGTGCGAGCTGAAAGAAATGCAGATCCGCGACGGGCTCCATGTCTTTGGGCAAAGCCCAAATGGCGAGCAGCTTGACGCGTTGCTTGTTGCCTTTGCCCGGCCGACGCGCGGCTCCCGCCCCGAAGAGATTTCGCTGTTGCGCGCGCTCGCGGCCGATCTCGATCTGGGTATGGACCCGTTAACGCTCGACTCCGCCGAGTCGTGGTCCGGGCCGCGTCCTGCAGTCCTCGAGGGTGGCGAGCCATGGCGGACCGTCGGGGATACGATCGAGCGGCTGGAGGAGCTGGCTTTGCAGCTCGTTTCCCGCGACCTCGATCCAAAGCCGGAGTGGCAACAGACCGGCGCCGTGCTCGACTGGATCGAGTGTAGTCTGCGCCCGACCGTGGCCGGCTGCGGCGAGGCGGAGATCGCGGGGCTGATAGTCGGGCTTGACGGGCGCTTCGTAGTGCCGGGACCGTCCGGAGCGCCAAGCCGCGGTCGTCTAGAGGTGTTGCCGACCGGCCGCAATTTCTTTTCGCTCGATACCCGCGCGGTGCCGACCGAGGCGGCCTGGCTGTTGGGATGGAAGTCGGCGGCGCTGCTGGTTGAGCGCCACGCTCAGGAATACGGCTCCTATCCGGAGCGGGTCGCGCTGTCGGCCTGGGGCACCGCCAACATGCGTACCGGCGGGGACGATATCGCACAAGCATTGGCATTGATGGGTGTGCGTCCGGTTTGGGAGCGCTCGAGCGGCCGGGTGACCGGGTTCGAAATATTGCCGGCTTCGGTCCTCGATCGGCCACGGGTCGATATCACCCTGCGGGTTTCGGGCTTCTTCCGCGATGCTTTTCCGGGACTGATCGACCTCGTCGACTCGGCGGCGCGCGCCGTCGCGGCACTGGACGAGCCGCCCGCGGTCAATCCGCTTGCGGTGCGTTTCGCCGCTGATCGCGCCGCACTGGAAGCGCAAGGCATCGCGCCGGAGGCAGCGACGCGCCGCGCCGGCTATCGCGTTTTCGGTTCGAAGCCGGGCGCCTATGGCGCCGGGCTGCAGGTGCTGATCGACGAGCGGATCTGGAATGATGAAGGCGATCTCGCGGCGGCTTGGCTCGGCTGGAGCGCTTATGCCTATGGCGCCGGCGCCGAAGGTGAGGCCGAGCACGAAATGCTCGAACAGCGTCTCGCCGTTGCCGATGCGGTGCTGCACAACCAGGACAATCGCGAGCACGACCTGCTCGACAGCGATGATTATTACCAGTTCGAGGGCGGCTTGGCGCTGGTCGTCAGGCAGCTCTCGGGGCGGATCCCGGCGGTGTGGCACAACGACCATTCGCGGCCGGAAAAGCCTGTTATCCGCAGCCTGCGCGAAGAGATCGGACGGGTGGTTCGCGGGCGCGCCGCAAACCCGCGCTGGATCAAGGGGGTCATGCGCCACGGCTATAAAGGGGCGGCCGAGATCGCTGCCACGGTTGACTATCTCTTCGCCTTTGCCGCGACCACGCGCGCTGTCGAGGACGCGCATTTTGAAGCGCTTTACGATGCCTATCTCGCCGACGATACGGTGCGCGGTTTTATGGCCGAGCACAATGCGGCGGCACTGGCCGAAACCAGCCGCCGATTTTCCGAAGCGATCGAGCGTGGCTTGTGGCGGCCGCGCAGCAACAGCGCCCGCGAGGGTCTGAGGCAATGGAGCGGCCGATGACCGACCTCGTCGAAATCGAAGCGGAGATCAACCGGCGCCACAACGAGAAGGCGGCACGGCGCAAAGCCGTCCGGGCCCGCATGCTGGCCACCAAGACCGAGGAGCGTGGGCTTCTGATCGTTCATACCGGCAAGGGCAAGGGCAAATCGACCGCAGCGTTTGGCTTGGTGTTGCGCTGCCTCGGCCACGGCATGCGGGTCGGCATCATCCAATTTGTCAAAGGCGCATGGAGCACCGGCGAGCGGATCGCGCTCGAACGCTTTGGCGATCTTGTGACCTGCCGCGCGATGGGCGAGGGATTCACCTGGGATACGCAGGATCGCGCCCGCGACATTGCCGCCGCGCACCGAGCGTGGGAGATGGCAACAGAGATGATTGCCGATCCGTCCTACCGGCTCGTGCTGCTCGACGAACTCAACATCGTGTTGCGCTACGGCTATCTGCCGATCGATCAGATTGTCACGGTGCTGAGGCAAAAGCGGCGCGACCTGCACATCGTCGCGACCGGCCGCAATGCCAGGCCCGAACTGATCGAAGCGGCCGATCTCGTGACCGAGATGACGCTCGTCAAACATCCCTTTCGCGCCGGCGTCAAAGCCCAGCAAGGCATCGAATTCTGATATGGTTCGACGGCGCCGCCCTCGTTGTCGCTTTGTGGGCACTCTATTTCGCTTTACCGGCGAAAGCCGGTACCCACCGCAGCTGTGGATCCCGGCTTGCGCCGGGAAAGCGAAGTTGGTTGCGACTCTCCCGTTCAAGGAAGTCCCCGCGGGTAGCAAGGTATGATCGCCCGTGCGCTGATGCTGCAGGGCACCGGGTCGGATGTCGGCAAATCGTTGATGCTGGCGGGGATGGCGCGCGCCTTTACCCGACGCGGCATGCGAGTGCGGCCGTTCAAGCCGCAAAACATGTCAAACAACGCCGCGGTCACTGCCGATGGCGGCGAGATCGGCCGAGCCCAGGCTTTGCAGGCGCGGGCCTGCGGGGTCCGGCCAATGACCGACATGAACCCCGTCCTGTTAAAGCCGCAATCGGAAGGCGGAGCGCAGGTCGTTATCGACGGCCGCGTGTGGGGCAGTTCGCTCGCGGCCGAGTACCGCCGGTTGGCTCCTGACCTCTTGCCGCAGGTGCTTGGCGCCTTTTATCGGCTTGCCGCAGACGCCGATCTGGTTCTGGTCGAAGGAGCGGGCAGCCCCGCCGAAATCAATCTGCGCGCCGGCGACATCGCCAATATGGGGTTCGCCGAGGCGGCGGATGTGCCTGTCGTGCTGATCGGCGATATCGAGCGCGGTGGCGTCATCGCCCAATTGGTCGGGACCTACGGCCTGTTGGCGCAACACGAGCGAGCCCTTCTCGCCGGGTATATCGTCAATAAGTTCCGCGGCGACCCGCGCTTGTTCGAAGGTGGGATCACGGCGATCGAGGAGCGCACGAGATTGTCCTCATTTGGCGTCGTGCCGTATTTCGCCGCCGCCGCGTCGCTGCCCGCCGAAGATTCGCTTTCGCTTGCCCCTCACCCTCCCGCTGCGCGGGTCCATCCCTCTCCCCGCATGCGGGGAGAGGGTAGGGGTGAGGGGCCGTTCCCGCTCCGTATCGCGGTGCCGCTGCTGCCGCGGATCGCCAATTTTGATGATTTGGACCCGTTGCGAGCCGAGCCTGGTGTCGAGATCGACCTTGTCCGGGCAGGTCGGCCCATACCGCGCGATGCAGCGCTTGTCATCCTGCCAGGTTCGAAGGCAACGATCGCCGATCTGATGTTTCTGCGCGGCGAAGGCTGGGACATCGACATCCTGGCGCATCGCCGTCATGGCGGGCACATCCTCGGCCTGTGCGGCGGCTACCAGATGCTCGGGCGAACCATTGCCGATCCATTCGGGATCGAGGGCCGGGCTGAGAAGGTTGCCGGGCTCGGGCTGCTCGAGGTCGACACGGTGCTCGGCGGTGATAAGCAGCTTGGGCACGCCGCGGGGATCGATATCGCAAGCGGATTGCCGGTTACCGGATATGAAATCCATCTCGGCAGCACGAGTGGGCCCGGCATGGTGAGGTCAATGCTGCGCCTCACGAGCGGGCCGGACGGAGCGGTCAGCGCGGATGGCCGCGTCGCCGGGTGCTATTTGCACGGCCTTTTCACGAGGGACGGTTTTCGCCGTGCCTTTCTCGCGAGGCTGGGCGCTAAGACCGGTGTCGTCGCCTATGAGCAGCTCGTCGACACCACCCTCGACGCGCTTGCCGACCACCTCGAGCAGCACCTCGATCTCGCCCGTCTTCTCGCCGCGGCGCGATCCCCACGGCTCAGGCAAGGAAACTGAGATGGCCGGCAAGCCACGCGCCCATAACGAGACCCCACAGGATCAGACAAGCATTCTTGTAGATCACCAGCGCCCGGTGGATGTCTCGCGGCGCTGCGCGCGCACTCCCGTCACCGACCCAGGGATCGGCGACAACGACCTCGCCATAACGCCGCGGACCGGCCAGCGCCAAGCCGAGGGCGCCGGCCATCGCACCCTCGGGCCAGCCGGCATTTGGCGAGCGATGCTTGCGCGCATCACGGAGCATGATGACGACGGCGCGCGCCGGTCTTCCGCTGTGCGAAAAGACGGCGGCGGCGGCAATCAGCACCCCGCTGAGCCGCGCTGGTACCAGATTGGCGAGATCGTCAAAACGCGCTGCCGCCCGGCCAAACGCGCGGTAGTGCGGTATTGTATGTCCGATCATGCTGTCGAGCGTGTTGGCCATCTTGTAGGCGAAAATGCCCGGCAATCCCAGCAGCAGGTACCAAAACGCCGGCGCGACGACACCGTCAGAAAAATTTTCCGCCAGGCTTTCGATCGCCGCACGCGCCACGCCGGGCCCGTCGAGGCTGAATGGGTCGCGGCCAACAATATGGCTGACGGCGGCGCGGCCGCCGGCAAGCCCATTGTAGAGCAGCGCCGACGATACTGCCGCAACATGGTCGAAGAGGCTGCGCTGCGCCACCAGTATAGCGACCACGAACGCTTCGGCCGCGGCGCCGGCAACCGTCGTTCGGCACAGCCGCTGGAAGCTCCAGCCCAGCGCCCCGGCGATACCGACCAGCAGGACGACCGTAAGGACGCCCTGGCTCCAGCGCAGCCAACCAGGATATCGCTGCCGGTTGAGATGCCGCTCAAACCAGGAAATCGCGCGACCGGCGAGGATCACCGGGTGCGGCAGCGCCCGGAACAGCCAGCTCATGTCGCCGAACAGCGCGTCGATGACGAGCCCGGCATAAAGCAGCAGCAAAGGGTCGTGGAGGCCGGGCAGTGTCATTGCCCGTACCATGCGGCGGCAGTCGGCGCGCGAGCAACGGAAAGACGGCGGGGTTGATCAGGAAATGAGCGAAAAATGACAAAAACGGGGGTTCTGATTTGCGGTCATGGCAGTCGCGACGACGAGGCAGTGAAGGAGTTCGAGCTGTTGTCGGCGGCGCTGCGCCCGCGCTTTCCGGATTACGATTTCGCCACTGGCTATCTCGAATTCGCCCAGCCCAATATCCGTGATGGTCTCGCTGCGTTGGTCAGCCGGGGGGCCGAGCGCATCTATGCGGTGCCGGGGATGCTGTTCGCAGCGAGCCATGTCAAGAACGACCTGCCGTGGGAGATGAACTCGTTTCTCGCCGAGCATCCGGACGTCGATGTGCAGCTTGGCCGCGACCTGGCGATCGATGTGAAGCTGATCAACGCCGCCGCCGAACGCATCGCTTCCGTGACGCCTGGCGATCGTTCGGATTCACTGCTTGTCGTCGTCGGTCGCGGCACCAACGATCCCGATGCCAACTCGAATATTTCCAAGATCGCGCGGATGCTGTGGGAAGGGCT
>JAFAOB010000215.1 GCA_019238055.1 Alphaproteobacteria bacterium | reverse complement strand
TCACGATGAAGAACTGTCAGGTCTTCCGTGGTCTGCCGACCTGGCACCCGATCCTGTTGATGTCGGACGAGGAAAAATTGCGGCTCTATGCCGACCCCGAGATCCGCGCCAAGCTCCACGACGAGGCGGTCGTCAACAAGCCCGACGCCGCGGTGGGCTTCTCTAGGACCTGGTGGAATTACATGTGGGTCAACGAGCCGGCACTCGAAAAGAACAAGTGGATGCAGTTCAAGTCGATCGGTCAGATCGCCGAGGCGCAAGGCAAGCGCGTCATCGACGCCTTCCTCGATCTCGTCGTCGAGGAAAAGCTCGAAACCCGCTTCCTGCAGGCCGAAAACAATGTCGATGACGAGGCGCTGACCAAGATCCTGACCCATCCCAACGCGATTATCGGTTTGGGCGACGGCGGGGCCCACGTCCAGTTTCATGGCGGCTATGGCTACCTGACCAAGCTGCTTGGGGAATGGGTACGCGAAAAACAGGTCCTGAGCCTCGAGCAGGCGGTGCGGCGGCTGACTTTCGACTCGGCCTCGGTGTTCGGGCTGTATGATCGCGGATTGTTGCGTCCCGGCATGGCCGCTGATGTCGTGATCTTTGATCCGGCAACGGTCAAATGCGGCCACGAGATGGTTGTCCGCGACTTCCCGGCCGGCGGCTGGCGCATCCGCGAGCCGGCCGAAGGGATCTTCGCGACGATCGTCAATGGCGAAGTGCTTTATAGCGAAGGCAAGCACACCGGCGCATTACCCGGCCGCGTGCTGCGCAATAGCTACTATCAGGCCCACCACACCTGAAAGCACTGCCCGGCTCTCCCTCTCTCCCGATGGGGAGAGGGAGCGAACCACGGCAGCGCGGCTATGCGCCGGCTCTCCGAGGGGCGCGCAGCCGCAGACCGGGTGCTGGACGTTCGAGCAGCACCTCGCGGCGAAAGCGCACCAGGCGGGCGGGTCGGCCACCGGTCTCGGCGCTGATGCCGCCGGTTTCCTCGACCAGACCTTGCTGCTCGACAAGGCGGCGAAAATTCTGCTTGTGCAGGCGCACACCTGACAGCGCTTCAACCGTACGCTGCAATTGCAGCAGGGTAAACGACGGCGGCATCAGTTCGAAAACGACCGGCCGATACTTGATCTTGCCGCGCAACCGGCCGATCGCAGTCGCGAGGATGCGGCGGTGGTCGGCTGCCATCGACATGCCCGACACCGGTGTGTCGTCGCGCGGCAGGTTTTGCCCGAGATCGCGAAGGGCTTCTTCAACGAGGCCGGCCTCATACAAAAGTTCGTAGCGTTCGAGGACCAATTCCTCATTCCAGGAAGCGGCAAAAGCGAGACCCAACCGCTCGGCGCGCAGCCGGCGCTCGGCTTCGCTCGGAGCCTTATCCGCCCAGCGCACCAGCCGTCCTTCGAGTGGCGACAGTGCCGCCGGCTTGCCGCCGCGCCAATCCTCCCACGGAAAATGGCGGTACCAGCTCTGCCAGACCGCCTCGACCGCACCACCGGGCCGCGCCTCGCGAACCAGCGCCAGATAAGCGACCGTCAGCGCCCGGCTCGGCCGGATATCGTCGGTTTCGACGCGGTCGCGGTCGCCAAAGGTATAAAGCTGCTCGACATAGCCGAGCTTCTGGCTGGTCTGACGCTCGACCCAGGAGCGCAACCCGACCTCAAGGGTGCGATGTTCGACTTCGAGCGGACCCGAAGGCAATGCCTCCACTCCGTCGCGCCCGATCCGCACCGTCAAGACGCGAGGCTCCTCGACGGTCGCGGCGACGATAACGGCGCTAAGGCGGATCGCCAAGGATTCCCCGCCATCGCCGTCACGCACCGCCCGTCGCGGGATCGGCGGCACAATATCGGTCGTCTCGGTTTCCATTGCGTCCGCTTTGCGTTCGGGCAGATCAATCACTCCTGTGCCCAAACCAACATTTGGTGCAGCAGGCCCTCACTTGCTTCTCTGACCAATGCCCGTCGCTCAACAGCGGCTTTGGGCTGGGAAGCACCGGGCTGCATAATTTTCAACCTACACGCAGGTATTTTTCTTCGAGCTCGCGCCAACACTGGGTTCCGACGACATCTTCGCGTTCCTGAAAGGTCGCAATGTCCGGCTCGACCCGTATCGTGTGGCCGTCCTCTTTCAACGCGGCCAAGACCTTCTGCGCCGCCCGGATCGCAGCGCGATGGGTCTGCGACGGATAGATGCCGAGGCGGAAACCCATCTCCTCAAGCTCGGCTGCCGGCACCATCGGCGTTTTTCCACCCTCAAAAACATTGACGAGGGCCGGGCCGGCGACCCGGCGGGCAACAATCTTCAGCTCATCGACATTTTGCGGTGCTTCGACAAAGCCGACATCGGCACCCGCTTCGAGATAAGCGTTGACCCGATCGACCGCCGCATCGAGACCTTCGATCGCGCGCGCGTCGGAGCGGGTGATGATGACCAGATCGGGGTCCTGCCGGGTATCGACCGCGGCCTTGATCTTGCCGATCATTTCACCGACCGGAATCACCTCCTTGCCCTCATAGTGGCCGCATTTCTTTGGTGATACCTGATCCTCGATGTGAAAGGCGGCAACACCCGATTTTTCGTACTCGCGCACGGTGCGGATCACATTGATCGCATTGCCATAGCCGGTATCGGCATCAGCAATGACCGGGATCCCGACCGCCTCGACCGTCAATCCGATAAAGCGAACGTTCTCAGACAGGGTCAACAGCCCGAGATCGGGATAGCCGTTCGCCCGTGAATATCCGCCGCCAGTCAGATACACCGCGGCAAATCCGGCCTGTTCGACGAGGCGTGCCGTCAGCGTATCGTAAGCCCCGGGGACCATGGTATAGCCGCGGCGGCCGATCAACTGCCGCATCAATTGCCGCATCGTCATCCGCTTCATCCTCCTGTAGCCAGGGCGAGGCTCAGCCCGTCGCGCGATATTGACACCATTCGGGGCCCGGACCCGTTATAAATCGCACCGTCGGGGCCGGGCCGAAACGAGGGAGCATCGCGTGGCGGAAGCACGCGTCATCGATGGGAAAGCGATCGCCGTCAGTTTGCGGCAGCGGGTTGCCGCCGCAGCATCACAGCTGCGCGAAACACAGCGCTTGACCCCCGCTCTCGCGACGGTCCTGGTCGGCGACAATCCCGCAAGCCAAAGCTATATCCGGGCCAAAGGGACGGCATGCACAGCCGGCGGCTTGGCGTCTTTCGACCTGCGCTTGCCAGGCGATGTTAGCGAAGCGGCGCTGATCAGCGAAATCGGGCGGCTTAACATCGACGAGCGCGTCGACGGCATTCTCGTTCAGTTGCCGTTGCCGCCGCAGATCGACGCTCAACGCGTGATTGCGGCAATCGATCCCGAAAAGGATGTCGACGGCTTTCATCCGATCAATGTCGGGCGGCTGTGGACCGGGATCCCCGGACTCGTCCCGTGTACGCCGCAAGGCTGTCTGTTGTTGCTGCGCGCGGTCCGACCGGATCTTTCCGGCGCCGCTGCGGTCGTTCTCGGTCGCTCGAACATTGTCGGCAGGCCCATTGCGGCATTGCTGTTGGCGGCCGACTGCACCGTGACGATGGTTCATTCAAGGACCCGCGACCCGGCGCTTATTTCCTCGCATGCGGATATCGTCGTCGCGTCGATAGGCCGGCCAGGTCTGGTCGGGGCCAATTGGATAAAGCCCGGAGCCATCGTCATCGATGTCGGGATCAACGCGGTACCGGGACCCGATGGCCGCAGTCGAATTGTCGGCGATGTCGACTTCCCGGCAGCAAGTCAGATCGCAAGCGCGATAACACCAGTGCCGGGCGGCGTCGGACCGATGACGATCGCCTGTCTGTTGCGCAACACGCTCGTTGCCGCCTGTCGCCGCCGCGGGCTGACCAATCCCTTGCCGCTGTGACACTTTAATTTCCGGATAATGGATCGCCGGAGCGAGAACCGCCGCCGCGATTGCGGCATATTATGCCCGCCCTCGCCGTGGCGTCGCCGAGTGCAGCCATGCCTCGGTCCCTTCGCTTCAGCCTGCGAACACCTTTTCGGCCCTGCCGTCGGCCTTTGGCGGGAATTTGGCTGCGCCACTGTTTGCAGCTAAATGTCGTATCATGCGTATCCGATTCTGCACGCTCGCCCTTCTGTTGTTTCCGTGGCTGGGATCTGCGGATGTCGCGGCCGAGCCGGCTGGAACCGCGATCGTTCTGCAATTACCGCCGTCCATGTCAGCCGAGGAGGTGCGCGCCTTGCTGGCCGCACTGACGGCCAAGGGAGCGCGGCCGACAGCGCAATCCGACGGTCCGGCGGCGTTCCCTTCTGAGCCGACATCGACGACCGCCAGCATGGCGGCAAATGTCTGGGCAAGCACCGTGCAGGCGCTGCGCTCACTGCCGGTTCTCGCCGAGGCGCCACAACGCTGGATTGACCTCGCCAAAAGCGAGGGCGTCGCACGCCATGCCGCCTTGCGATTTTGGGTCGTCGCATTTGCCGGTTTGCTGGCGGCGCCGCTAATCGGGCAGTTAAGTCGTCGCCTGTTCGACAGCCGCCGGCGCACTGTCGTTGAGCCGGGTCTGATGCCGCGACTGCACGCCGCCGGCATCAAACTCGCGATCTGGATTGCCAGTCTCGCGGTCTTCGCCATCGGGTATTGGACCGTGCTGTTTTTTGCCTCCTCGGGTGCGATGATCCTGCAACAGACCGCCGATCACCTGGTCTGGGCGGTTGTCAAATGGCGGCTGCTGATCATCGCGCTCGCAATCGTGGTCTCGCCTCATCGGCCGGATCTTCGGCTGCTCGCGATCGACGACGCCGATGCCGCGACATGCTCATGCTGGATCACGGTCTATTTGGCACTCAATCCGACGATCGTGTTTGTGATCTGGTTAGTCGAGCGGCTCGGCTTCAGTCACGAAGTGGTATTCGGCGCGGCGTTCGCCTTTGCCCTGCCGATCACGATGTACAAAGTGGCGATGTACTGGGCGATCCGGCATCCGGTCGCCCGCGCCATCCGTGCCGCCACCGGCGTCGAGTGCACGCCGTTCCGGCGGTATCTCGCATCGATCTGGCACTGGTTGTTCATCGGACTGGCGATCGCCGTTATGGTCGCGGCGACGATTGAATTCGCGTTGGGGCAAGGCGCGTGGGTCACCGCCGCATCCGCAGCAACGCAAGGGGTCATCGTGGCCCTCGCCGTCATCTGGCAGGCGGGTCAGAAGCTCATACCCCGATTGTTTGCTGCAGACGCCGGCGAACCCGCTGCGCCCTTGCACCGAGTGCGTTTCGAGCGGGCGCTGCTTCAGTTATTCGACGCATTGGTATGGATCGCAGGCGCCGCCTGGCTCGCGCAAACCTGGGGTCTGAACCTTGTCGACCCGGCGCCGGGGAGCTTCGAACAATTGTTCGTGCGGCGGACGTTCGAAGCCGCCGCGACCATCGTCACCGCCTGGATCCTATGGACAGTCCTGAGTGCCCTCATCGATGAGAAAATGCCACAAGCCCGGGGACCGGGAGAGGATGACGAAGCCGCCGCGGCCTCGATCTCGCGGGTCGGCACGCTGCTGCCGTTGATCCGCAATGTTGTCCTGATCGGCCTTATCGTGGCAGCGATCATCGTCGCGCTGTCCACGCTTGGGCTCAATGTCGCGCCATTGCTGGCGGGACTCGGAGTGGTCGGCATCGCTGTCGGGTTCGGTGCGCAAAGCCTCGTGCGTGATGTGATTTCAGGCATCTTCTTTCTGATGGAAGACGCATTTCGTGTCGGCGAGTACATCGACGCCGGGCGCCTGCGCGGAACAGTCGAGGGGATGTCGCTGCGGTCGGTGCGGTTGCGTCATCAGAATGGCCAGGTTCACACGATCCCGTTCGGCCAGGTACAGGCGGTGACCAATTTCAGCCGCGACTGGTCCGTCACCAAGTTCAACCTGCATCTCGAGCCGACAGTCGATGTTGAGACGGTGCGCCGGACCATAAAGCGCGTCGGCGAGGAATTGCTCAACGATCCGGACATTGGCAGCGAGTTCATCCAGCCCTTGAAAATGCAGGGAATCGTCGACGTATTGCAGACAGCGCTTGTCGTGCGCTGCAAGTTCACATCGACGCCGGGCCGGCCGACCTATCTGCAGCGTCAGGCCTTGCGCCGTCTGATGGAGGCTTTCGCCGCTGCCGATCTCCGCTTTGCCGCGCTAGACGTGACGATGCAGCTATCGAGCGCCGCATAGTATCGCGCTCCCTCTCGGCTCTGGCTACGCCGAACAACGTTCTAACAGGGTTATCTCAACCTGAAATTAAGTTCTGGGCTGAAATTTGCGCGGGCGCATCGATTGATTTCTACCACCGCGCGGTCCTCCAGCGGCGCGTGCGGAACAAAGACTTAGCGTCGTTTGTTTTTTGCGTGACCACAAGTGCAAGGAGGCAATGGTCATGATGCTGAAAACTTTAGCTAGTGCTGTTGCGGTCGCCGGTCTGTTGGCGATGGCCGGGGGAATGCCGGCGGCTCAAGCGCAATCTGCAACGAATAACCAGGAGATGACAAACGGGCCGCAGAGCAGCGGTATGGAGCAGTCGAGCGGATGGTCGGCGCAGCAAAACATTAAGCAGAGCGAACGTTATCATCAGCTGCTCGAGCACAATCGCGGCTTCCGCCAGGCGCGGATGCGGGAAGAATGCGGTCCGATTACGGATGCGCAACTTCATCAGCAGTGCCTGCAAAGCTTCGCGGAGTTTTCGCCCTTTGGCCAGAACACGCCGACTTACGCCACGTTGGGCGGATCCAATTACGGTAGCAGCAACGGGCCCACCAACTACGGTACTAGCATGGGGCGTTGATCCTGCACCGCTTCTCACGGAAGCCGCCTTTTCGGGCGGCTTCCGTCATTCGCCGAGGATGTAGCGATCGATTGCCGCGGCAAAGCCGTTCTCGTCATTTGACGAGGTAACCGCCTGCGCCAGTGCCTTTACTTCGGGTGTGGCATTGCCCATCGCGATGGCGAAGCCGGCACGGCGGAACATCTCGATATCGTTGCCCATGTCGCCGAGAACCGCGATCGCGTCTTTCCCCAATCCCAGTCGCTCGGCAAGCAGGTCGACCAGCCGACCCTTGTCGGCACCAGACGGGGTTACATCGCAGTAAAAGGGCTGGGAGCGCAACACCGTGGCGCGTCCGCGCAACTGGTTCTGACCGCTCGAGACCGCAGCCGCGACTCGATCATGGTCTTTGCACGCGCCGACAATCTTCGATACGGCGTCGAGCCGGCCGTCAAATGACGCGACAATCGTCGGCAGCGTTTCAATCGTATGAATTTCAAGATCGACGTAGTCGCCGGTGCGATCGCGGATCAGCCATTCGCCGCCGGTAAACATCCAGATGCTGGTGATGCCGCAAGCCTCCAGCATATCGATGGCCTCGCTTGCGGCATCGGCTGTCAGCAGTTTCTGCTCGACTGGGGAAAGATCGGGATTGACGATGGACCCGCCGTTATAACCGGCGAACGGCAGCGATAGCCGCAGCGGCTCGATCAACATGCGTTGCCCGAATGGCGGTCGGCTACTGCAGATCGAAAACGCAATCCCGGCATCGTGCAGTCGATGTGCTGCGGCGATCGCGGCGGAGGTCAGTTTCTTGTCAGTCGTGACCAGGGTGCCGTCGACATCGCTGATAACAAGCGAAAACTTTCTCATACCGCGCCCCTCGGGGGCGGGAATAACACTTCAACCCCCGAGTCCGAGGCAACGACAACCATCGAGCTGCGTCCGACAAAGAGACCGCTCTCGATCGTCCCGACCGTCATCGCGATGCGCGCTTCAAGAACTGCCGGATCCGCAATTGGCCCGAACCGGCAATCGAGTATCAGATGGCCCTCGTCGGTGACAAAGGGCTGCTCACCAATATAGCGCCGCTCGGGCATCGAGCCGAGAGTGGCCAATGCTGCCGCAGTCGCTTGCCAGCCAAATTGGGTAACTTCGACCGGCACCGGGGTGTGCTCGCCCAGCCGCTCCACCAGCTTTTCCTGATCGACGACGATAACCAATCGCTTGCTCGCAGCGGCGACGATTTTTTCGCGCAGCAAGGCACCGCCCAGGCCCTTGATCAAATGAAGGGTGCCGAGTTCGACCTCGTCGGCGCCGTCGATCGTCAGATCCAGTTTTTGATATTCGGCGAAGGTCGCGATCTGAATGCCGAGCCGGCGCGCCTGCGCCGCGGTGCGCTCCGAGCTCGGGATGCCAACAATACGCAGCCCCTCCTTGACCCGCGCCGCAAGCCCTTCGACGACATGGGCCGCAGTCGATCCGGTGCCAAGACCGAGCACCATGCCGTCCTCGACCTCTTCGATCGCGCGTAACGCCGCCGCGCGCTTTAGTTCATCGCGATTGACGGTCATCGGGCCGGGCAGGCTTCCTTGTCGACAAACCACACGATTTCGCCATGCGGCGCGAGTCGTGCCGCCGGCAAGTCTCGGTCGCCCGCCTGCACCCGCGACAACGCATCACGCTTATCGGCACCGGCCACCAGAAACGCAGTGTGATGGCTGCTTTCGAGGACGGGATAAGTCAGTGTGATGCGATCTTCGGCCTTGGCGCCGATGACTTCCACCGCCCAGCGCTGACGCTCGTCAAGCACTTTGGTTCCGGGGAATAGCGACGCGGTGTGGCCATCGGGACCGAGGCCGAGCAGCTGGATCTCGAAAAGCGGCCGTGCCGGATCGAGTGTCTCCGCACCGTAAAAGCGCTTGAGGGTGCGCTCGTAATCGCGGGCGGCGGCGGCCGGATCACCGCCGGTCGCGATCGGGCTGATGTTAGTCGCCGGCACCGGTGCGCGCGATAGAAGCGCCTCGCGGACCATGCGATAGTTGCTGTCGGGATGATCGGGCGGCACAAAGCGTTCGTCGCCCCAAAACCAGTGAATGCGGTCCCATGGCATCGTGTCGCGATAGGGCGGCTCGGCCAAGAGCTGGTACAGGCGGCGCGGAGTCGATCCGCCCGACAGACTGATCGCACAACGGCCTTGACTGCCGGCGGCGATATCCACCAGCCAGCGCGCCGCGCGACGGGCCAAGTCTTCCGGATCTTGTGCAACCTCGATGCGGGTTCGGCTCGGCATCGATACCTCTTCAGGATCGGCTGTTCGACAGCGCGGGTTCACCTCGATCAGACGAGTTGCGGATCGCGGCGATGGCGCACGCATAGTCGCGGGCGTGGAATACTGCCGAGCCGGCGACGATCGACCTGGCGCCGGCTTCGATTACCCGCCACGCATTCTCGCCACTCAACCCGCCATCGACCTCGATGACCGGATCAAGCCCGCGCTCGTCGCACAGGCGGCGGAGTGCTGCAATTTTTGGCACCACCTCGGGAAGGAATTTCTGGCCACCAAAGCCGGGGTTGACCGTCATGATCAAGACGACTCCGACCAGATGCAGCACATACTCGATCTGCGACAGCGGGGTTGCCGGGTTCAGCACGACGCCCGCAACTTTGCCAAGATCGCGGATATGCGACAATGTGCGGTGCAGATGAATGGTGGCGCTGGGCTCGCAATGCACCAGCAGGTGATCGGCGCCGGCTTTCGCGAAATCGTCGAGGTAATGTTCGGGTTCGACGATCATCAGGTGAACATCGACGGGTTTGGCGGTCGCTTGCCGCACCGCCTCGACAACGACCGGGCCGATCGTGATGTTCGGGACAAATCGTCCGTCCATCACATCGACATGAATCCAATCAGCTCCGGCGCGGTCGACAGCGCGCACTTCGTCCGCGAGCCGGCCGAAATCGGCCGACAAGATCGATGGCGCTACGATGATGGAATGAGTCAAGGCGGGGTCTCGTTTCGTTATTGCGAGAGGCGCCGCCATTGCCGGCCACTGCGCCACAACAGGTTCTCGGCCGATACCGGCCCGCTGCTGCCGGCGGGATAAGTCTCAAGCGGAACGGTTTTGTCCTCGGCCCAAAGATCGAGGATCGGCTGCACTACCGCCCAGCCTGCCTCGACGCCATCGGCGCGATTGAACAGCATCGCATCGCCGATCATGCAGTCATAGACGAGTGTCTCGTAGCCGGTGCTGGGTTCGATATGGAAATAATCCTTATAGTGGAAATCCATCCGGACCTTGCCGAGTTCGAGGCGCGGCCCGGGCATCTTGGCCTCGAACTGCAATGAGACCCCCTCGTCAGGCTGGATCTGTAGGATCAACACGTTCGGATTTAATATATCGACCGGAGTGTCGCGGAACAGCGCAAATGGCGGTTTTTTGAATTGGATCGCGATCTCGGTTGTGCGCCGCGTCAGCCGTTTGCCGGTCCGCAGATAAAACGGCACCCCGGCCCAGCGCCAATTGTCGATCTCGAGCTGCAGCGCGACAGACGTCTCGGTCATGCTGCGCGGCTTGACCCCGGGCTCCTCGCGATAGCCTTGAACCGGGACCCCGTTGATGTGGCCCGGACCATATTGTCCGCGCACGACATTGCGGCGAACATCCTCGTAATCAAGCGGATGCATCGCCTGCAAAACCTTGGTCTTTTCGGTGCGCACGGCGTCGGCGGCGAACGAATTTGGCGATTCCATCGCCGTCAGGCTCAGCAATTGGAAGACATGGTTCGGTACCATGTCGC
>JAFAOB010000183.1 GCA_019238055.1 Alphaproteobacteria bacterium | reverse complement strand
TCGCGCCGGCCGGCTTCAATCGGGTCAAACCAGTCGTCGAAACGATAAACCGCCATCTCGGCTCCCGGCTGAAGGGAGGCCGTCTTCGTGCTATTGTCGCTCATGGCGTGGTCTCCACCGGCGCGCAAACGCCGGGTTTGTTGGGATTTCACACCCCGGAGACTACGCCACCTTCAATTCCAACCACACCCCAGACGGCACCACTCACACCGACATCCACGGATCGTTCATGGGCAATACACTTACCCGCTTTCAATAATCAATTCTCAACCCCTTGGCCTCCTCGGGCGGGCGCACCTTCTGAAACCCGGCCAGCAACAGGATGTCATAGACGCCCTTGATGATACCGCCGATGAGCAGCGGCCAGCCAAAAGTTGACAGCGTCAGAAGATAACCCGAAACCAGCGATCCCGCCGCCCAGGCGAAGGTTTTCGGGACCGCGGTCATGCTCGCTGCAGCGGACCGCTCTGCCGGTGTCACGACCGCCATCACATACGAGGTCCTGGTCGGTACATCCATCTGCGATAAAGCACTGCGCGCAACCAATAACGCGATCACGGTCGCCAAATTGGGCGCGAAGGGGATCAGGACCAGCAGAATATTTGATGGCAGATGGGTAAACACCATCGTGTTGATGAGCCCGAAGCGCGCCGCGATCGGCACCGCAAGGAGATAAGAGACCGCCGAGCAGAGGCTCGTCCAGAACAGGATCGTCGCCGTCGTCGTTACCGAAACCTGAAAGGCTTGGTAGAGCCAGAGTGCCAGCAGCGACTGCACCAGAAAACCGGTGCCGAACGAATCCATGCCGAAAAGCGCGGCCATTCCGCAGACGAGCCGCCGCGATGGGCCAAGCGGCGCTGAGGGCGCCAAGTCGGCAATCTCGACAGCAAGCGAGAGCGGTCGGTACAGCAGGAATGCCCCTAATCCGAGGACGGCGTAGAGGACAAACATCAGTTGCATGGCAGCCGCGCGGGGGCAGCCAGTCCACACCGCTACGAAATCGGGAAATGCTGCGGCAAGGACACCGAGCGCCGTGGCGCAGGAGCCAATCACGCTGTAGCGCGCGAATAATGCGGTTCGCTGTCGATGTTCGATTGTTTGCGTCAGCGCGGTCTGTTCGAGCGGCACGAATATGCTCGCATCCCCCGAGGTTGGGTTCATCGTGCCAACAATGGTGATAATCAGGAGGGGCCAGAAATTCGTGATGATCGCAAAGCCGACGCCGGTCGCCATCATCAGTCCTGCTGCGCCAAGCAGGAGCAGGCGCCGGGAATGGCGATTGGCGATCCACCCGATCCACAGCGTCATCAGCGCCGTGCCAATCAAGGTGCCGGTCACAATCGCGCCGATTGCGAGCGCACTGAAGCCGCGCTCGACCAGGTAGATCGGCAGCAGCAAGGCGACAAAGCCGTCGCCGAATGCGCGCACCCCGCGCGCGGCCAGGATGCGGAGCGCATCGGACGATATCCCGGCAGGCATCGGCTGCCACCACTCGTCGCCGGTCGGTAAACGCCACCGCATGCTTCAATTCCTTCCCTGCTCCAAGTTGAGGATCGCTATTCGGAAGAGACCTCTGGGCGCCCCGGACTACTGCCGGCCGAGCTGCGTCATGGCGGCGAGCCCTTCCAACGGGGTTGGTCCCTTCGTCACGCCAAACGCGAAAGTCACGCCGGCACGGATCTCGCCTGCGGTGTGGTCATTGACGCGCGAGCCGCGCACCGCGAAATCGACCGCGATATTGTCCTTGACCTGCCAGATGGCGCCGATCAGACCGGAGCGGGTCTCGAACTGGCCGACATCGCGCTCGTAGAAGAATTCTGAAACTGGCCGCACCGGCCAGTCGTGCGGGCCCTCGACAATGGTGTCGACAATATAATCGGCATGCCGGTCGCGGGTCAGCGCCGCCTCGAGGTTTAAATGTATCATCGCCCGGCTCCACTGCTGCGAGACAATGCCGATAAGACCGACCCCGGCGCCAGGCTCGTCACGAACCCCTGGAAGCAGCACGTCCAATTCGGTCGCGATACTGGGCCCCAGCTTCTGCTGCAAGCTGCCTTCGCGCAGGACGGTTTTCAGCGAGGCGATATTGCCGACGAGGCTGGTTGCCGGACTATCGGGGCTGAGGGCGTGGGTGAGGTCGCCTTCGATCGTTGCTTCCCAATCCGGGATGAACCCGTAATTGACCCTCAAATCGGGCGCGAACAGCACGCGCTCGGATCCCTCGCGCATATATTCGGTCGGGCCCAGCTCGATCTCGACATCCCCGGTGTCAACGACAGCCGCGTCGGTCCCGTCGAACGGGCGATAGGCCTGCGCGATGCCGCACCACCAGATCACGATGACCGCCGCCGTCAGCGCGGCGACGGTTGCTGTCATCCTCACGGCGCCGGCCGGAACACCCAGATCGCCGCCGGCTCGCCCGAACTCGCCCGCACCGCCACAAACAGCCGATCGAGTTCAGGCACAAACAGCGAGGTTCGCGCGCCCGCCACCGTCGGTATACGCGCAAGCCGTCGATAGCCCGCCTTCTCAGCGGCAAAAACATCGACCACACCCTGGCCGCAGCTGACATAGACACGCTGGCGCCTGGCATCGACAAATACGTCGTCGGCGTCGCCGCAGGTTGCGGTCTGCGCCATGACATGCCGATCCTGGCTGGACAGCGCCATCAAGATCGGCGGGCGGCGAAAGACGACGAGGACCCGGTGCATGTTGCGGTCGATCGCCATCGGGAAGTTTGCTCTGGCGCCTGGGGTCGGTAGGGATTGGCTTCCCGCTGCCGCTAGATCGACAACCGTGATCTCGCGGGCATCCGGCACGTTGACAAAGACCTGGTTGCCGGTCTTGTCGATCTGAAAGCTTTCGGGATGGCCCTTGAGACGGATATCACCGACCTTGCTCCGGGTTGTCGGATCGATGACTGAAAGCGCGCCGCTGCCGTAGCCGACGAGTACGCGATGATGAGGCTCGTCGACCCGCACATTATCGGCATCATCGCCGAGCTCGATGCGCCCGATCGGCGACAGGTTCTCGCCATCCAGCACCCGCACCGAACCGTCTCCACCATTCGCCACATAGACAGTGTCGGTAAACGGGACGTAAGCGACACCTTGCGGCTCACGAAACCCGGTGATCGTGCGGAACACCTTCCCGGACGCTACGTCGACGACCCCGAGGGTGTTGTTGCCGAGTTCGGCGACAAACAGCCGCTGGCGCTTGGCGTCGATGCCAAGGTGATCGATGCGGCCGCTGACCGCGCCGAGCGGGATTTTCGCTTCGAGCACAAGGGGTGCAGCCGACGATTGCGCCAGAGCCATGACCGGCGCCAACAGGCCTGCCGCCAGCAGCACTGCTTGCGCAAACATGTTCAACTCTTGGCGATGTTGATCTGCGCCAGCGCCGCTTTCAGGCCTTGGGCGAGCTTCACCGTATCGTCATTGGCCCAGAAGTGTATGAAATAGAGGTGCGGCTGGTCGTTGAGCATATGGTTGTGGATCGCCGTGACCTCGATCCCATGCTCGCGCAAGGCCTTGAGAACTGGGTTCACCT
>JAFAOB010000386.1 GCA_019238055.1 Alphaproteobacteria bacterium | reverse complement strand
TGCTTTAATACCCGAAGCTGGTCACCCGCGGGGGTCGAGCCGCCTCGAGTCGCTCAACCGCTGCCTCGACCGCGAGTCGCAATCCGGTTTTATTGAAGAACGATCCCGGTATCATGCAGCGCGTAGCCAACACCCGGCAAAACGCGTCAAACAATTTTGCATCGGGCGGCGTCGCTTGGGTCCAGAAATCGTCGAGGGGACCTTGGTAGGTCAGCCCCGGCATATCGTAAACCGCTTTGCCGAGCGCGATCACCGTCCGTCCTTCTGCTAAGGCTTTAGCGCCCACGGTGCTGTTGACGGTCACGACAGCGCGGGTGCGGGCCAGCAATTCTGTCAATTCCCCGCCGTCGAGCACCGTCACGCATTCGGCGGTCCCATGCTCGGCTGCGATATGGCCGACGAGGCCGACCCAATCCACAAGACCGCTATCCATCGGGTGCAACTTGACAACGAGCCTGGCGGCCGGTGGAGTGCAACGCGCGAACGACCGAACGACGACGTCGATCGCAAAATGCATTGCTCGAAACGGCGAGTGCACGCGGATCTGATAGTCGCAATCGAGCTGTAGCGGGAAGAAATAGATCGGATCGCCGCGCACCCTCTCGATTGCCGCTGCGGCTTTGCGTTCACGGCGGCGCATCAGCGCGAGCCGACGCAGCCACCCCGCATATTCGATCGATGGGTAGTAGGGCCGGTGGGTGCGGTAATGGGGAAAGCGCCGTATCGCAGACGCCGCCGCAAAATTATACAGAAGGTCTTCGACCGCACGGCGTCGGAAGCTGTCCGGCATTTCTGGTGGGGGTGTCCAGTGCGGCAGATCGCGCGCCTGCGCGAGATACCAACTCGGATCCTTGGGTAATGTCGAATACCCGTTGACGCCGCCTTGCTCGAAGGTGATCCAACCGGGGCGCAGATAACCCTCCTCGACGACATGGACCAGCAGCTGCCGCTGTTCAGCACAGCGGATCGCGATCCGGTGCTGCGGCCGACAGTCACCGAACAAGATGATATCGCTGATTGCCCGATCGGCGAGGACACAGCCGAGGAACGCTGGCCACTCATATTCATTGCCGCAAAAGTCGATGCTGTTGGGTAGCCTCCAAAACACGCGATCGCCACCACTGAAATTGACTCGATGCACGGTGTGGCCGCGGGCTGCGAGTGCCGCGCCGAGCTGCTCGAAAAATCGCGATGGCATGCTTTGCAGAAACAGGAAACTGCGGTTGCACAATACCCGCTGGCCGCCGAAACACACTCGCCGCGACGGACCCGTAACGAGACGATCCGATGCCATCCCCGACGCCAATGGTGCGCTCTGCTGCCAAATATTGCCGGCAAGTTATCGCGAGGCTCCTTCACTCTTCTCGCAATGGTCGAAATTGTCGAGGGATTTCGGTAGTTTAAGGATCGAATTGACGATTGCGGTGACGAACCGCCGGCCGGAATAGGCCGGCGCGCAGGATTGCTATCAATCTTTGTCGATGTGGCGCGGCGCACCACACTCTGTGGATTATCGTAGCATTTAAGCTCATCGGCCGATCGTCAAATTCGCGATCAACAGCAACAATTCGACAATCCGGTTCACCCCTTATTAGCATTTATAGCATTCGATCCCTTGGCTGCATTTTGCTCAGCTTGGGCGAGGCAACCAATGGCACGCATTCTGATTGCGGAGTCGGATCAGCTTATCCGGGAATTTATTGCCGGCATTCTGGCCGATTGCGGTCATACGGTCGAGACCTGCGCCAATGCAGCAGAGGCAGGTATCTCACTCGCGACGCATGCGATCGATGTCGTTGTAAGCGACCTTGTGCTCGAGCTCGGTGATCAAACAAGTTTGGGCCGAGACTGCGCGGCACTCGGCATTCCGACCTTTACCTTGAGCGGTAGAAGGTTCTCCCCTGATCAGTCATTGGCGGAGCGACCTCTTACACTGATCGAAAAACCATTTCGCTTTGGTGACCTGCAAACAGTATTGGACGCCGTGGCAACGGAGCAGGGCGCGCTGTGTGAGGCGACGATCCCGACCGGCGCTGGCGGCAATAGCCGTGGCTATCTGCGGCGCGCGTAGAGCAAGAACTCCCGATTTCCCTCGGGCCCACGGATCGGGCTTTCGACGATGCCGACCACATGCCAGCCATCCTGCGCTGAGATCCAGACAGCGGCGCGTTCGCAGACCGCGCGATGGATCGCTGGATCGCGCACGACACCGCCCTTACCGACATCCTTCGGCCCCGCCTCGAATTGCGGTTTGATGAGGGCCACCAGAGAGGCGCGTTCTGCGGCAAGTGCGAGCGGAGCGGGCAATACTGTCGCCAGCCCGATAAAGCTCGCATCGCAGGTGATGATGTCGACCGGTTCAGGCACCCGAGCGCGCCCCAGGGTGCGGGCGTTGGTTCGCTCGTAAACGACGACGCGGGGATCCTGGCGCAATTTCCACGCCAGCTGGCCGTGCCCGACATCGACCGCATAGACCCGCCCAGCGCCGCGGATCAGCAAAACATCGGTGAAGCCGCCGGTTGAAGCGCCGATATCGAGCGCGATCCAGCCTGCCGGATCGATTGCGAAATGATCGAGTGCGTGGGCGAGCTTGATCCCGCCGCGCGATACCCAAGGATGATCGCGCCCGCGAACTTCGAGCCCGACATCCGGAGCCAAAGTCTCACCTGGCTTGTCGATCCGCCGCTCGCCGAGGAATACCAATCCCGCGAGGATCAGGGATTGCGCCCGCGCCCGACTTTCGGCAAGCCCGCGTTCGACAAGCAGCTGATCGGCCCTCTGCTTCGCCGCCAACCGAGCCTTATGCTGTTCGGACAGCGCCGTGAAAGACCTGCTGTTAGGCCCGCGCCGGTTGCTCAATTATCTCTCGACCCAGCGCAGACAGCGCCGTTTCGACGATATGACGGGCATTGAGACGCGCCTTGTCGTATTGCGCCTGGGGACTATCGTGGTCGAGAAAGATGTCGGGCAACACCATGGTGCGAATTTTGAGCCCATGGTCGAGCAAGCTGTTCATCGCGAGGTAATGCAGCACATGGCTGCCAAAGCCGCCGATCGCACCCTCCTCGATCGTGATTACGACCTCATGCTCGTGCATAAGGCGATTGATCAGATCGGTGTCGAGCGGCTTGGCAAAGCGCGCATCCGCGACCGTGGTCGACAATCCGTATGCTGCCAGCTCCTGGGCCGCCTTCATGCACTCGCCGAGCCGGCCGCCGAGGCTTAAGAGAGCGATCGTCGTCCCTTCGCGAATGATGCGGCCGCGCCCGATCTCAAGCGGTATGCCGCGTTCGGGAAGCGCCACGCCGACGCCATCGCCGCGCGGATAACGGACGGCCGACGGCCCTTCGTCGAATGCCGCACAGGTCGCGACCATGTGAACGAGATCAGCCTCGTCCGCCGCCGCCATGATCACAAAGCCGGGCAAGCAGCCAAGATATGTCACGTCGAAGGAACCGGCATGGGTCTGGCCATCGGCGCCGACTAATCCGGCTCGATCGATCGCAAAACGCACTGGCAGTTTTTGGATCGCAACATCGTGCACAACCTGGTCATAGGCGCGCTGCAAAAAGGTCGAATAGATCGCCGCAAACGGCTTCATTCCTTCGGCCGCCAGCCCAGCGGCAAAGGTCACCGCGTGTTGTTCGGCGATACCAACGTCAAAGCAGCGGTTGGGAAATTTCTCGCCGAAGAGGTTGAGCCCGGTGCCGGACGGCATCGCCGCGGTGATCGCGATGATTCGATCGTCGGCTTCAGCCTCTTGTATCAATGCCTTGGCAAAGACACTGGTATAGGAAGGGGCCTTTGAGTTCGATTTCGCCTGGGTCCCGGTAATCACATCGAATTTGGCGACGCTGTGCCATTTATCGTCGGCCTGTTCGGCAGAAAGATAACCGTGGCCCTTCTCGGTTACGGCGTGGATCAGGACTGGTCCCGGTTCGTTGCTGTCGCGAACGTTTTTCAGCACCGGCAGCAAATGATCGATATTGTGGCCGTCGATCGGACCGACATAGTAAAAGCCAAGCTCTTCGAACAATGTCCCGCCGGTAATGAAGCTGCGGGCCAATTCCTCGGCGCGTCGCGCCGTATCTTCGAGCCGCCTGGGGAAATGACGCGCCACTTCCTTAGCGATGTGGCGCAGCGACATGAAGGATTTCGAGGACAGCAGGCGCGACAGGTAGGCGCTCATTGCGCCGACCGCGGGTGCGATCGACATATCGTTGTCGTTGAGGACGACAATCAGCCGCGAATCCATTGCGCCGGCATTGTTCATCGCCTCGTAAGCCATCCCCCCGCTCATCGCGCTGTCGCCGATCACGGCGATAACGTTGCGCCGCTCGCCGCGCAAATCCCGCGCGACGGCCATGCCGAGCGCGGAGGAGATCGAGGTCGAGGCGTGCGCTGCGCCGAACGGGTCGTACTCGCTCTCCGAACGCTTCGTGAAGCCCGACAATCCGCCGCCTTGCCGGATTGTACGAATCCGGTCACGCCGCCCGGTCAGGATCTTGTGCGGATACGCCTGATGCCCGACATCCCAGATCAGTCGGTCATTCGGCGTGTCGAATACATAATGAAGCGCCACCGTCAACTCGACTACACCCAAACCGGCGCCAAAATGGCCACCGGTGATCGAAACTGCGTCGATCAGTTCGGTGCGCAACTCATCTGCGAGCTGGCGCAGATCCGATTCGGGCAGTCGGCGTAGATCGGCCGGAATATCGATCCGGTCGAGTAACGGCGTCCGATTGGAAATCGGGCGAATCGGGTTTGAGTCCAATGCTGGCTCCTTAGGTGCGGCGGCTGATGACGAATCGCGCCGCCTCTCTCAAAAGTTCCGCTCTTCTCCCGAACAAATCAAGGTGGGCGACGGCTTGGCCGATCAGGAGTTCGGCTTGGCTGCGCGCACGCTCGACACCTAGGATTGAGACGAAGGTGGCCTTACCGGCGGCGGCATCGGCCCCGACCGGTTTGCCGGTTTCTGCCGTCGAACCTTCGACATCGAGCAGGTCGTCGGCGATCTGATAGGCGAGCCCGAGATCATGCGCATAACCGCGCAACGCGGTCCGCGCCTCGGTCGGCGCCTTGGCAAGAATGGCGCCCGATTCGCACGAAAACGCGATCAGCGCGCCGGTTTTCATGCGCTGCAGGCGGGTGATCGCGCCGATGTCGAGCGGTCGATGCTCGGCGATTAGGTCGATCATCTGACCCCCGACCATCCCGGCCGCACCGGCAGCCGCCGCAAGCGCAGCGACCAGCTCACAGCGCACGGCGGGGTCGGCATGCGTATCGGGATGCGCGAGAACCTCAAAGGCCGTAGTCAGCAGGCCGTCGCCCGCCAGGACCGCGGTCGCCTCGTCGAATTCCTTGTGGCAGGTCGGCCGCCCACGCCTGAGATCGCTATCGTCCATTGCCGGCAAATCATCGTGAACCATCGAGTAGGCGTGGACCATCTCTATGGCCGCCGCCACCTGCACTGCACAGCGCAACGCCACACCGAACAGACGGGCACTCGTCAACACCAGAAACGGCCGCATTCGCTTACCCGGCGCCAGAACCGCGTAGCGCATCGCCTCGTAGACCCGCGCTTCGAGGTCGGGCGGAACGACCAGCAGCCGTTCCAAAAGCGAATCAGTCAGGCTCGCAGCATCCGCCAGCGCCTCTTCGAAGGTGATCGTGTTCGGCCACAGGGTCTCAGTCAAACTTAGTCGGCTCCGTCGAGAGAGCGCCGTCCGCGCCAATTACGATGCGTTCGACCCGCTGCTGCGCCTCGTTGAGTTTGCGTTCGCAGTGTTGCCTGAGCAGGGCTCCGCGCTCGTATGAAAGGATGGCTTCGTCGAGCTTGACCTGCCCGGCTTCGAGCCGCCGCACGATCTGCTCAAGTTCCGCGAGGGCATCCTCAAAGCTCATGTTTGAGATTTCGGGAGGCGGGTTGGGTTCGGTCATCCGTGCGTCTATTTAGCAATTACGCGAGAGAGGAAGCGCGCTCTAGCCGTTTGCGAGCGGATAATATCGTGTTGTAGTGGCAAATCTGCAACAGTGCGGCATTCCGCGGCCATTCAGGCCGCCATCAATACCCGTACATGCGCCGCGGCGCTGGCGGCGAGCGCCGGCAAATCGTAGCCGCCCTCGAGTGTCGAGACGAGGCGTCCCCGCGCATAGCAGCAGGCGAGTTCAACGAGCTTTTCGGTCACCCACACATAGTCGCTCTCATCCAGCATCAGCTGCGCCAATGGATCGTTACGGTGGGCGTCGAACCCAGCCGACACGATGACGAGCTCCGGCCGAAAATCATTGAGTGCCGGCAGCACGCGCTCGCTGAACGCCCGGCGAAAGGCCCCCGATCCCGACATCGGCCGCAGCGGCGCATTGACGATGTTGCCAACGCCGATCTCACCGGCGCTCCCGGTCCCGGGATACAGCGGATATTGATGGGTCGAGGCGTAGAATAAGGTTTCGTCTTCCTCGAACGCAGCCTGCGTGCCATTACCGTGATGGACGTCGAAATCGACGACCGCCACTCGTTCAAGACCATGCACCTCGCGGGCCCGCAATGCGCCGATCGCGGCGTTGTTGAACAGGCAGAAACCCATCGACCGATCGGGTTCGGCGTGGTGCCCGGGTGGGCGGACCGCACAAAAGGCACTGTCGGCCTTGCCTGTAACGACCGCGTCAACAGCGGCGGTCACCGCGCCCGCGGCACGGAAGGCCGCCCGGCCCGAGGCCGCCGAAAGGATTGTGTCGGCGTCGATCGCGACATGCCCGGTGCTCGGGACTGCGGCGAGGATGCGCTCGATATGATACCGAGGATGCACCCGAACCAGATCGTCGATCGCCGCTTCCGGTGCCTCGTGCCACTTGAGATCCATGAATTGCGGTCCGGAGAGTGCGGTCAGCACCGCACGCAACCGTGCAGGCGCTTCGGGATGATGAGCTCCGGGATCGTGTTCGAGACAGTCATTATGAGTATAGAGAAGGGTGGTCATCGCGGCCTCTCACCGTGCCGAAATTCGGCCTGAACTGTGACACACTCACAGCAGCGGTATCATCGGAAATCGAATAGGACGACATTCCGTGAATCAATGGCGCAGCGCGCTGAGCCCAAGTGCCGCCCACCCAATCAACAGTGCAGTGCCACCAAACGGCGTGACAAGCGCCAGCCAGGCCCATCGCGTCAACGCCAATGCGAACAGACTGAAGCTGAACAACCAGACCCCGACGACAAAGCTCCATCCGGCAATCGCCAACAACAAATCTGGCCGGACGCTGCGCTCGGCGATGGTGGCGGCCGCCAGAATGGCGGCAGCGTGAACCATGCCGTAGAGCGCACCGGTGCGCAGCAGCTCGGCTGCATGCGCATTGCCAGCCGCAAGATGCGCCGCGACCGCTCCGGCCGCCACCGAGAAAAATCCGCCGATCGCGGCGGCGACGAGCCAGACCCGAATCATTGCAGCGCCACGCGTTCAGCAAGCGCGCGGTCGTAGAGGGCCAGGGTCTCGCGCGCGACAATCTCCTCAGCAAAGCGGGTCTCGATCAGGGCTCTGCCGTTCCTGCCCATGACCGCACAGCGCACCGGGTCGGCGGCAAGCACAGCGATCGCGTCAGCGAGGGCATTCACATCGCGCGGCGGCACGAGAAGCCCGCTTTCGTGCTCTCCGGTACGGACTGCCTCGCGGCAGCCGGGCACGTTCGTGGCAATAATGGGCCGGGCGCAGGCGGCGGCTTCGAGCAGCGCTTTGGGCACCCCCTCACCATAAGTCGAGGGTAGCAGCGCGATCGTAGCACGCCGCCATACTTCGCGCACATCGGCGACGGCACCGAGCCAAATCACGCCGGACTCGGCAGCCAGCGCCGACAACGCTGCTGCCGAGAGCGATCCGGAATTGTCGGGATCGGTCGGGCCGGCGAGCAGCAGCTCGATCGCCAGATTGCGGGCGCGCAACGCGCGAATTGCCGCGACCGCGTCGAGCACCCCCTTGTCGCGCAGCATGCGTGAGACGAGAGCGACCGTAACGGCATCTCTCTTTGGCAATGGCAGCGGCGTAAAGTGCTGAATGTCGATCCCGGAGCCACGGATCAGCCAGATCCGCGAGGGTTCGATCCCAAGGGCGGTAAGGGCGGCGCCGTCTTCCGGATTCTGCACGATCACCCGACTGTTGCTGTGGCCGACGGCCAACCGCAATGCACGGCCAAGCGAGGATCGGCGCAGCCGCGCCGCCAATCCTGTCGCCGAAAAACCGGAACCGAGTCCCATGACCGCATCGATGATCGTGGGGGCATCCGGCCCCCCAGCAAAAGCGAGCGCGCGCGCAAGGCCGCCGAACAGAACCGGCTTCAAAGCGATATGATGAACGATATCGGGCCTCTCGGTCCGGTAAAGTCTGGCGATCGCCGCCACCGCGCGCGCCGCACCGCGGATTCCATCGCCCCGCCGGCGCCACGGCAGGGAATGGAGGGCAAATTCCTCCTCGGTGATTCTTGTACCGTGAGCCTGGACGCGGGTCGCCACGATGACTTGGAAACCGGCATCGCGCGCCGCCCTCGCAATCGGCAAGCGGTGTGAGCAGAAATACCAATCCTCAGTTACCAGAAACAGCAATTTGGGTTGGCGCCCGCTATAAGCGGATGTCGATCCGGGAGCGACAGCGTTGATCGTTTCGTACAAGGCCATGTGTAGGTCGGAGCAGGTAGGGTACGGCAGAGAGACGGGTAATCTCGCCCGCGTCAATCTTTCCGGCTAACGCTTCCGCCGGAGCGGCGCCTGCGCAATATCTTTTGATCACTGCGGAGGAAAAAGACTGCCGTTGATCTTAGTGACCGGGGCCGCCGGTTTTATCGGCCGTGCGCTGTGCCGCGCCTTGGTGGAACACGGCCACAGGGTTGTGGGCGTGACGCGCACGCGCGTCGAATCGGTCCCTGGCGTAGAGTTGCGAGCAATCGGCGATATTGGCCCACAGACCGATTGGGGGTCCGCTCTCGCCGGCGTCGATATCGTTGTCCATCTCGCCGCCAGCGCGCATCGCCCGATTGGCCCTGCTGCCGCTCTGGCCGAGGCCCAAGCGGCGGCGGCATTGGTCCGTGCTGCGCGCGGCGCCGGCGCCGCGCGCTTCCTTCTTGTTAGTTCGATCCGGGCGATGGGGGAGGCAACGCGACCCGGCATGCGGTTTCATGCGGACGATCCGCCGGCGTCGTGCGACGGCTATGGCCGCGCCAAGCTGGCGATCGAAGATGCGGTCGCCGCAGCCGCCCGAGCGAGCCGGCTCGATCTCGTCATTCTGCGGCCGCCGCTCGTTTATGGGCCCGGAGTCAAAGGGAATTTCCGCGCTCTGATCCGACTTGCGGCGAGCCGCCTGCCATTGCCGTTCGCCGCACTGGAGCATCGCCGCAGCCTGATTTTTCTCGACGACCTGATCAAACTTCTAGCTGTGGCGTGCACTCATCCGAGGGCGTCGGGCCGTGTATTGCTGGTGCGCGATGCCGTTGACTTCTCGATCCCGGAATTGCTGCGGGTGCTGGGATATGGGCTTGGCCGCCCGGTGCGGCTATTTTCGGTTCCGCCGGGACTGTTTGCCACCCTTGGGTTGGTCCCGGCATGGGCGCCGGCGATAAGGCGGCTGACCTTGCCATTGCTCGTCGACGACGGCGAGACGCGGCGTGTCCTCGACTGGCGGCCGGCGATCGCGACCGAGGTCGGGCTCGTCGCTACAGCCCGCGCCTTCGTGCTTTCGTCCTGATACGAACATTGGCAGCGCTGCGGTGTTGTCCCAGACAGCATCGCCGCTTGGAGCACAACAGATGACGGGTCTCACGCACGACACCGAGCTGATCCGCCATGCCGTCGAGTATGTCGCCGAACTCTATCGCGAACTCAGCGAGGAAAACGGAGCTCCCACACCCGGAACCCAGAACCAGGTCGTCAATTTTATCCTTGCCGACCCGGCGTTGAGCCGTGCCGTCAGAGCCTGGGGTGAGCGAACGCGGGCCGATGAAGCCACCGCGGGACCGCCGCAACGATTGCCATTTGACGAGACTTACCGCCGCGTCGAAGCCTTTATGAGATCGGTGATGGAACGGCCGGTCTTTGCGCGCAAAGATCAAGACTGATCGTCGCGACGATTTGCGCTATATCCGCGACTAAACGCGCCAAGAACCCAAGTTGCCAAGGAGGGCGCATGCCGAGCTTTGACATTGTCTCGCGGATCGACCTCGCCGAAGTCGATAATGCACTCGCTGGAATGACCCGCGAGATCGCGACCCGGTTCGACTTCAAGGGCAGCAAGTGCTCGATCGAGCGCAAAGAAGGCATCTTGACCATCCTTGCCGACGACGATCTCAAGCTGAAGCAGATGCATGAGCTGCTAAAGGTGCATATGACCCGACGCAAGGTCGAGCCCGGCGCGCTCGACTACAAGCCGCCGGAAAAGGCCTCGGGCAACACGGTTCGCCAGACGATCACGCTGCGCCAGGGGGTCGATGCCAATCTCGGCCGCCAGCTGATCCGCGAGATCAAGGACAGCAAGCTCAAGGTCCAGGTGTCAATCCAGGGCGACGAGCTGCGCGTGACCGGCAAGAAGCGCGATGATCTGCAGAGTGCGATCGCGGTGATCCGTGGTCTCAAAATCGAACAGCCGCTGCAATATGTGAATTTTCGTGAATAGGGGTTGTTGCGGGGCACCGGCGGCGCTTGCCGCTGTCGCCGGCACCGGCTATTAAAGAGTATCGCCTCGTCCCCTTCGTCTAGAGGCCCAGGACACCGCCCTCTCACGGCGGCAACACCGGTTCGAATCCGGTAGGGGACGCCAATACAATCAAAATTATAGCAGTCACGAACGAAATACGTCGGTAGGATTTCGGTAATAAGCGTGGGCGGCTGTGCGCGGACGCAAGAGCGGTAAAACCGAGGCCGCCCTGTCCGAATCGCGAGGACCCGGCTATGAGGATGCGGCGGCGCTCCGCCCCGCGTGATCCCGCTCGAGTCAGGAAGTGAGGTATGCCGCCGACCGCAAACTGCACACTCGGCATTCGCGTGCACGCCGCGGCCGAGAGCCTTTTCATCACCTGTGGGTTAACCGGGCGTAAAGGCGCTCGAATTATGATCGACCTGGTACCGCGATGCGCAATTTGGAGCCCAGGTGGCCAAGAGAACGCAACGACGTACAGCCCGCCTCGCCTACTCAATTATCAGGCTTGGCAGGGAAAGCGGTATCAGCCGGTCCATGATCTACGAGGAGATCGCGGCTGGCCGCCTGATCACGCGAAAGATCGGGCGGCGGACGATCGGGCGGCGGGCGGATGCACTTGCCTGGCTGCGGTCGTTGCCCCGGCCCTCGCCTGGCAATGATGAGGAAGTGGCAGATACAGCACCCGAAGACTGTAGCGGTGAGAGGCAAGAGGCCGGGGCGCGATAGCTTGCCTTCGGGCTTAATCCTCGCTCCAGCGTTGCTCGCGCCGAGGCCTCTGCCGCACAGAACTCATTTATCCAACTTGAGGAAAGTCGCTTTTTGCCATCAGTTCCAATTTCTAACTGCGCTCCAAGTGCTGCGGATTTTGGTAGAATCGATATCGGAAATTCTTCTGTCGGTAGGACAGCGGGTCTGCCTCCGCCAGTCTAGGTTCGGATCCTAGTCCCCCAGCCAGTCCATCGTAGCTCTCTCGGCTTTTTCGAAGATGTCGCGACGCACGGCGGAAAAAGCCGCGTCTTCCGGGTCTTTGCACCGCCACTCGCTGTGCCCGGCCAGTCTAGAGACGGTCAAACGGGGGAGGCTCCTCCGGACGCACGCGTCGCGGCGAAGTCATCGGCAGTTCGGACGCGGGCCATCCTCGCCTCATTCATGCGAAATGCGGCATGACCTCCGATGCCATCAGCTCGTGGGTCTCCATATCGTTTCGGTAGTCGCTATTGATCAACAGCTGCACGCCCGCTTCACGATAGCGACCGATCAAGTCGATGGCCTCGGATATTGTGCCGACGAAATCCCCCAAGGGCCCGCGCGCGCCGAGACGCTCATGCTTGGTCCGCACGCCGGCATCATTCCGCGCAATCAGCAGGCTGATGATGTTGGTCTTCTCGATCATATCGTAATCCCGCCGAGCCGTATCGCAATGGCGGCGGAGTACCGCGAGCTTGTGCCGAACGGTGTCCGGATCGCCGCCGACGTTACAGGCATCGGCAAGGCGTGCGACGGCGCGCAAGGTCAGCTGTTCCCCGCCGCCGGCGATCATGACCGGCGGGTGCGGCTTCTGGATGGGCTTTGGCTCGAGAATGGCCTCCTCCGCATGGAAGTATCTCCCGTGAAAAGTCGTTCTCGGCCGCGTCCACATCGCCAGAGTGAGCCGAACCGCTTCCTCCATTTGCCGGATGCGCACGGCGGGGCGTGACGGGAAGTCCCAGCCGTATTGTCGGTACTCATCCTCAAACCAGCCGGCGCCAATGCCGAGCGTGAGGCGTCCCCGGCTGATCAGATCGACATTGGCGGCAATCTTCGCGAGATGCGTCGGATTGCGGTATCCGACCGAGGTGGCGAGCGTGGCGAGACGGATGCGGCTCGTGACGGCGGCTAGCGCCGCGAGGACCGTCCAGCCCTCCAGGAACGGTTCGTCGGGCTCGCCAATGCCGCCGATCTGGATTAGGTGGTCCAACACCGAGAACCAGACGAAGCCATGGCTCTCGGCCCATTGCGCCTTTGCCTTCACGCCCTCGAAGGCCTCAGCCGGATCGGGCCCGTACACCCATGAGGGGTTGTGGATGCCGAATTTCATCGCGAGCGCTCCATCCTATCTGCGCCTGCTTCATTTTCCGGCGAGTGGCGGCCTTCGAGGCTGAAGTCGCCGCCCCTTCCGGACTTCCGTTCAAGCCGTCATGATCCAGATCACTTTGAGGCTCAAGCACCCCTTCATCTTTTTTTAGATGCCGGGCTCACGGCCATAGCCGCTCGTCTTTCCGCATTAGCTGCGGGTCCGCAATGGGTCCGAGAGCGCGCATCGAGCCGATTGTTCATCCTTTGCCGAGCGCGGTCGGGAGGGAATTGTTGCAATTGGTTTCGGCGGGAACTAATGAAGAACATTCCAGGCCGCAAGACCCGGAGCTGCGCATGTTCTTTATCTTTCCCGAGAATGCCCGCAGGAATGCCGAGCGGCAGGCCGTGGAATTTGGCGTCGCCATCCACGCTCGCCCTCGTTCCATGCACTGCACGCGCGGCCACTTCATATCAAAGAGCGCTATGAGAAATCCGGGTTAATAAGCCTCGGATAATATTGGCGAACAGAATCAGATAAATACCTCGGGCTTGTAAAGCTCGGTGCAGAACAAGCCGCGCTCAAAATCAAGGGAGGCGTCTTTGGGCATCGCCGATTTGAATTCCGCGAGAATCTTCCTTCAGCGCAGCATCGCCATAGAGCAGGTTGATCGCGGTCATGGCCAGTAGCTTGGCCGGAGTCAGATAAGTGTGCTCCGGCTCGCTGATCCGAAAAATCGGCACTATGGTCTTGCCGACGGCCGAGGCGAGATACGGGTGTGCAGCCGGCTTCATCTGGGCGATGTTACCCATATCGGTCAAGCTGGTGCGGTGGCCGCCAATGGAAAAGGCGTCAGGCCGAATAGCCCCTCGACATTGTCGCCAAAACTTGGGCCATCCCCGATTATTGCGCTGTCAGATAGCCGGGGATCGTGTTGATCTCGACCTCGATACCCATTGCCATCGCGCCGGCAACGATCGATCTTCAGGCTGGCGCCGAGGGTGGCCTCATGCGAGCACAACCGGTCGGTTTCAAAGCAGACCAGCGTCGAACCATCGGCGGCCTGCAATCGGATCGGCTCAAAGTGGCGAAGCGGTCCGGGATCGTGGCAAGCTTTAATCGAGCAGCTTGGCGGGTAACCACCTGTCGGCCGCGCCGCTCGCGTAAACCTAACTTCGGCCTCGAAACGGCCAGCCAGGAGTATTGCACATGCCGGAAAACGTGATCTCGCCGACCACCGAACTCGGCTTTATGACAATTGCCGAGGCCGCACGAAGGATCGAGAAAAAAGAGCTGTCGCCAGTCGAGCTGACGACTGGGCTGATCCGCCGCGCCGAGGCGCTGGACCCGCAGATCAACGCCTACCTGCTGCTGACCGGTGAGCGCGCGCTCGATCAGGCCCGGGCCGCTGAGCGCGAGATCACGGCTGGCCGTTACCGTGGACCGATGCAGGGCATCCCATTCGCGCTCAAGGACATCTACGCGACGGCAGGCATCCGGACGACCGGCCATTCACGAACCTGCATCGACACAGTCCCCGATTTCGACGCGACGACGGTTGCCAAGCTCTACGAGGCTGGAGCGGTGCTGACGGGTAAGCTGGCGACCCATGAATTCGCCCATGGCGGGCCATCTTTCGATTTGCCTTGGCCGCCGGCGCGCAATCCTTGGAACCGAGATCACTTCACCGGCGGGTCGTCGAGCGGATCCGGGGCGGCCATCGCAGCCGGTTTTGTCCCGGCCGCTCTCGGCTCGGACACCGGCGGCTCGATCCGCGGACCGGCAGCCTTGTGTGGTGTCGTTGGCTTGAAGCCAACCTATGGGGTCGTCAGCCGCTATGGCGTCTATGCCAACTCGTTCAGCTTCGACCATGCCGGTCCGATGACCTGGACGGTCGAGGATTGCGCCATTGTATTGCAAGCAATTGCCGGCCATGACCCAAGCGATCCGGCCAGCTCGGTTAAGCCCGTGCCCAACTATCGCGCGGCATTGACTGGCGGGCTGCGGGGTCTGCGGATCGGCATCCTGCGCCACATGCACGAGGACGATTGCCCGGTAACGGCAGAGGTCATGGCGGCGCTGGACGCGGCCTTCGAGGTCCTGCGCTCGCTTGGCGCGGAACTCAGGGAGGTTCGGCTGCGGCCGGCACAAGACTATTGGGATGTGAAAGTCACGATCGCTGAAAGCGAGTTATTGGCAGTACATGAACGGGCATTGCGCACCAGGACCGGCGATTTTGGCGAGGATTTTCTTGGCCGCGTACTGCCAGCTGCCCTGATCGGGGCGCGTGATTACGTGCAGGCGCAGCGTGAGCGGCGGCGTATTCTGGCCGAAACAAAACCGGTTTTCCAAGAATTCGATGTGCTCATCACCGCGACTGCAGGCGGCCCGGCGCCGCTGCTCGATGCGTGGCGAACCATCCAGTTCTGGCAACGTGCATCGCTGACAACCCCATTCAATGTGACCGGCGGCCCAGCGCTGGCGCAATGCATCGGCTTCAGCAAAAGCGGCCTGCCATTGTCGATGCAGGTGGTTGGTCGGCCGTTTGACGAAGCAACGGTGCTGCGGGTGGCACACGCATACGAGCAAGCAACGCAATGGCGCAGCCGCCGGCCACAGCTCGATCCCGCCGCGCCATTCTCGACCAAATTGCCGCCAGTTCCTGATCCGGAAAAAGCAGATGTCAATGGTGCCATCCGCGATCGTGCCGCCGCCGCATGCCGCGCTGCCGGGTTCAGATTGACCGACCGGCAGTTCGCAATGGTCTGCAGCGCCGCACCTTATGTCGAAGCGATGGTCGATCGGCTCTATCGCGAACGCGATTGGCTCGAGGAGCCAGCGAATATCTTCCAATTCGGCAGAGAGGCTCTCTAACGTATAGCGAGGTCGGGCCAGCGGACTGCAGCGGGAACGCCTTCGGCAGCCACCATTTCGCGGAATTTAGCCCCAAACTCGGTCTTGGTCGCATAAAGCGGGCCCACGACATCGAGCCCGGCATACAGCCCTGCGCGAAATCCGGCAGCATCGGCAATCCGGTTGATGGCGCGCTTGGCAGCATAGAGTGCTTCCGGTGAGATCAACGACAGCCGCTTCGCCCAACGCACACTCGCCGCAGGCAATTCGGTCAGCGGCACAACCCGGTTCACCATGCCGAGCGACAATGCGGTTGCAGTATCGATCGTGTCGCCGAAATACAAGAGCTCGCGCGCCCTTTTGTAACCGATGATCGCCGGCATCACGATTGCCGGACCAACACTCGAAAATCGCACTTCCGGCTCGCCAAAAACGGCATCATCGGCCGCTATTGTCAAATCGCACAGCATTACGAGTTCGCAGCCACCACCCATCACATGTCCCTGAACCGCCGCGATGACCGGCTTTTTCATCGCCCAGGGTGTCATTTCAAATTCAAGCTGTGGGCTAAGATGCTCGTGCGCCCTCAGCGGATCACTTCGCCAATCGTCTTGGCTTGGCTCCCTTGCGCCAATGTCGTATCCGGCGCAAAAGCCGCGGCCGGCGGCGCGCAACAAAACGATGGTCGTTGCCGCATCGCTGTCTGCGCGCGCAAATGCATCCTGCAATTGGTGCTGCAATTCGGGGCTGATCGCATTGAGTTTGTCGGGGCGATTCAGGGTGATGATGCTGACCAGTTCGTCGACGGCATACAGGACCAAAGGATCAGCCAATTCTCTGCACTCCTCGATTACGAATTTTGCGATTTTGCCCAGCGAGCCAGGTGATCAATTGCGCCTAAACCTTCGCGCAAACCGCCGACCACAGGGATACCATGAGCGCGCAGATGGCCAATCTGAGTGCTGTCCATGACGCCCGGCCGAGTGTGCAGCACGAAATGCGGCTTGGCGCTGCGCGCTGCCGCAGCGGCAAGTTGATCGTAGTAGGCGCGCGCAAGATCGGGCTGATCAAAGGGCTGACGATCGCAGCCGTCACGGCAGAGCGCGATGATATCGTGATCGGGGCTGGCGTCAAACAATGCCAGGGCGCATGGCAAATTGGCGGCGAAGGTGCCGCTGCCCCAGGCATCGAGCGGGTTCCCGTCGCCGCTGATAAATCCAATCTGATTCTCAATTGCGGCGCGCGACTGAGGCGATAACGGCGGCAGTTGCAGTCCTGCCGTGGCAGCGACATCGAGGATCAGCTCCGCCAGCCCGCCCGAGGAGGTAATCACCCCAAAACGCCGTCCTCCCGGCGGCTTCCAGTGTTGGAATGCAGCCAAGACTTCGGTCAATTCAACCAAGTCGGCGACTTCGATCGCGTTGTAGCTGCGCAACAGCTCAGAAATCGCCATGGAATCCCCGGCATCTCCGCCGGTGTGAGTGACAACCGCCCGCCTGGTGCGAAGGGCGCGACCGACTTTCAGCGCAACCATCGGTTTGCCGAAGGCGGCGGCGCGGTCAAGAGCGGCGGCAAACCGCTCCGGCTGTCGGACGGTTTCAACAAATGCACCAATGATTGCAGTCTGGGGATCGTTGACCAGGTATTCGAGGAAATCAGCTGCGATCAACACCGCCTCGTTGCCCGACGATACAACGAGGCTAAAGCCGAAGCGCCTGATATCCGTCAACAAGCTCACGCAAACCGCACCGATTTGCGAGACGATGCCGATATTGCCGGCGAGCCCGGTGGCATCGCGCAGCTCCTGCAGATAGGAAGTACTGGGATGGTACGGGTTGAGAACACCCATGCAATTCGGCCCGCATAGTACAATGTCGGCTTCAAGACAGATTTCGACGACGCATTCCTGCAGCTTGCGACCTTCCTCGCCATGCTCAGCAAACCCACTATCGTAAATTACCGTCGCGCGCGCACCACGCTCAGCTGCGGCGGCTACGGCATCAAGAACGCGCCTATGCCCGACGCAGAATAACGCCAGATCGGGAGCTTCCGGCAGCTGCGCGAGATTGGGCCAACACCTCTGCCCGAGAACCGTCGAATAATTCGGATTAACCGCAATGCTGTTCAGTTAAGTGGATATAGCACAAAATATTGATCCTATTAACCCATAGTGTATGCTGCATATTGTGATCGTGTGCCTTATCTGAACAGTATTGGGATTAACCGGATAAACAGCACCCTTGAAGCCAATGCGAGCCAGCGAGATCAGCAGCCGGCGACCGATCGTTGGCTTATCGGAGGCGCCAAGTATAGCAACGGACTTTGGCCGGACGAGTGCCTCGAGCTGCATTGCAGAACGCCTCGCTGCTGCAACCAGATGGCCAGCTTACAATAGATAAGGTTTCTACACACGCCGCCGCGCGACTAATCGGCGATCACGCGTATTGCCGCAACCGAGCCATCGATGATACCCATTTCATTAGAAGGTAAAGGGAGGAGCCGCATGGACATCACAACGATTGAGTCTCGATCCCTGTCGCGCGAGGTACCGGTTGTCGGGAGTAAACCGCTGTTGCGCGGCATCCATCACCTCGCGCTCGTCACCGACGATATGCGGATGACGCTCGACTTCTACGTGCGCGTGCTTGGTATGCCGATCGTGCACGGGTTGCGAACGCCTTCGCGCCCGCCGGGTGCGAGCCACGCACATGGGGCCGGTGCGCCACCCTACGCGAACATCCCTCATTATTTTCTTGATATGGGCGGCGACAGCTTGCTCGCCTTCTTTGAATATCCAAAAGGAATTGCCAAGGTTGACCGCGACGCGATCGGTGCGATGCAACACGTCTCCTTCGCCTGCGGACCGAGGCGATATCGAGAGATATTGGAGCGGCTGAAGGCGAATGGGGTCGCTATAAACGCGGGGCCGCTTTTGGTGATTCCCCCGGCCATCCATTCCTTTTATTTTTTTGATCCTAATGGGATCCGACTTGAGATCAGCTCTGATCTCGACGGCGACGAGGAGGATCTGCAAGTCATCCG
>JAFAOB010000219.1 GCA_019238055.1 Alphaproteobacteria bacterium | reverse complement strand
CCAGCCACGGCGGAAAATCGTTTGGCAACAAGCGCCACTGGCACCCCGTGCGCGGCACATAACGGATTGCGTTGCAGATCGCTCTCAAGCTGTGTTTGCGCGGTCGCCCTTTTTGCTTCGGTTCAAGCAGCGGCTCCAGGATTTGCCCTTCATCATCACATAAATCCGTTGCGTATCCCATGCCGATCCCCACACACGTGAACCTATCGACAGTCGAATCCTTCAAAACTGAAACTTTGTAAACAGGTTCTCAGAGCGATAGTTCTGGAGTATTTCGGCTTAAACATTGACCAGAGCGATGCAGGTGACTACAGTTCGACGCATTATACTAGGAACCGACGTTTGAAACAGACAGAGCAAAACGGTTCGACAACAGTCGAACCCGTCGCTGACCTCCACGCGCCTTCGCCCATAGAGAAACGAATCAGCTACGCGTTTCTTACAATTGGGCTGGCAATTATCGCCGCCGCTGTGATACTCGGCGGACGAGCGTTTTGGCACTCATCGCCGCCTGCCAAAACAGTAGCCCCTGTGGCGATTCAAAAACCATCTTTACCCGCCCAAAAACCAGAGCCTTCCATCGCGAAAGAAACGATCATCGTGCCGCTGCTCCGGCCAGTTGATCACCCGCTTGCAAATGAGGCCGGGAAAGCTTCTATAGATCCTGCTGTTCGGGATTTGCTCGATCGCGGCTGGGCCTTGGTGGCACCACCATATTCTTTGATCCGATGGCAGCAGGCGGGTCAGGATTTTGAACAGGCTTTAAGGGTTGATCCAGAGTCCAATGAAGCCAGAATCGGCTTGGCTCATATCCTCGGTGCAAAAATGTCGGATCAATGGTCGCCGGTTCTCCAGGAAAACCCAAAACGGGCCGAAGAATTGCTTAAGGAGCTGCTAAACAAAGGGGACACGACGATGCGAATGGCGGCGGCGCATTATGAATTAGGCTTGGTTTACCAGATCCAGAATCGGTTGGCCGAGGCCAAGGCAGAGTTCATGCGCAGCATTGCGCTCGAACCCGATAACCCCCGCGCCCATCTGCATCTCGGGGAAACATTAATGTACCTGGGGAATCCCGATTGCCACCCGTTTGAAAAAGCTATTCGGCTGACAAAACAGGAGGATGACATCACTGCGATGAATTACTGGGCATTAGGCACCTGCCATCTGCTATTGGGTGATGCGGATCAAGGAATTGTTGGGTTGGATAAGGCATTAGCGGCGAATGACCGCTTTTGGGTGCCGTATTTTTATCTCGCTGGAGCTTATGGCCTGAAAGATAATATCGACGGAGCGAAATCTGCACTTTCACAATCACTGAAGCGGAAACCAGCGGTCAGATCGCTGGCTCGAATGCGGTCAGAGAATCCTTGGCTCAGCAATCAGCATTACTGGGATTTGCAGGAAGATACGCTAAACCGGGGATTGCGGCAGGCGGGTTTACCCGATCACTGACCAGCGGTATCGTGGAAAGCCACAATCGTCTGATGTCGTTTCTCGTAATCAGCAAAAGCCTGGAATAGTTCTTCGCGCTTCTCATAATCCGCAAACGCTCGGAATAGCTCTTCGCGCTGGTTTGAATTAAGCTGCGCCGTTGCTTGGTCGGATTTGGTCATCAGCCCGGCTCTTTTCAGCCATCGCTCGGCACCCGGAAACCGGGTCCATCCGGAGACCTCAGAGGTCACATCAAAAGGGTGCCATTTTGGATGGATGGCCTTGATTTCGTCGAGGTGTGCAAAAAACGCTTGTACAAAGTGGTTCACTCTCGCATAGCGCTCTGATTTCTCAGGCCAGTTATACGCCACCAGAACTGTTCCAACCTCGACGGTTTTGACGGGTGCGATTTGTGAAACGAGTTCGGGATAATCAGCGTCGGTTATCAGGGCTGCGGTATATTCTTTCGGCAGACTGCCGGTGACCGGCAGAAAATGCAGCTTCTCATCAGGACGGATATCCTGGAACATCCGCGATGGCTTGGTGCCCACATAAACCATTGCCGAAATCTCTCCACGGCGTAATTGATCGAGCGCCAACGCATGCGGCAAAGTTGTCACGTCAGGTTGGATCCCAACGGCTTTGAAGATATTTGTTGCTGTTGTATAAGTACCGCTATTGCGCCGTCCGAAATTCACCTTCTTTCCCTGTAAATCACGAAGAGACTGGATATCTGGCCCGACCAATACTTGAAGTTGCTCGTCATAAAGCTTGGTAACGTATTCCAGATACTTATTCACACCGGAAAATGGCGGATTGCGCTTGATCTCATCGAGCACGTCGGTTTGGATGATCCCAAAATCAATGCCGCGAGTGAATAGAACATCCGTGACGTTCTGCGAGGCTCCTGCACCAGAAATTGGCAGTAGCCGTATGCCGTTATGTTCCGGGGCCAGGGCGAATGCGACATCAGTGGTCTCATCGGCTCCTTCCGAAACGATGCCGACAAGACCGTGATTGGCTTGATCTCGTAATCTATGGCGCAGCTGCTCATCCGAGGCCGCACGGTGTATTACCGATTTTGGCTTGTGCTTAGCCGGTGGTGGAACTTCAGGTGGAGTCTGATCTCCCTGCATCTGGGCTATAGTGTCGAGCCGGTCGGCCCAGACCGGTGTTATGAGCGATAGCGCAGAAGTGATTGCAAATGCTATGGCACTGGTATATCGGGTCATTTCACCCCACATACATAACTCTAGAAACAAAACATTATAGCATAATGATGGGTTCACGGGATTTGACCAAAATCTGAGGGATTTATTGTAATTAACCTTAATAAACCTAGTGCTTATGACAGCCGATGTACCGAGCGGCTTGGATATGTTGATTTTTCGCGCTGCGCTTTCAGTCAAGAATCCCAGCAACCTCTCAGGCGGCTATAGCCCTCCAACATCGGCTGCGAAGATCGCGGCGAGCTTCCATTCGACGGAGCGGAGTTCCAACTCTCGGCACCTCTCCAACCCGGGGTACAGCCTAACCGGGCAAGAGATCCGAGGGTCTGTAAATCATCCTAAGCCCAGCAGGTGAGCCAGATCCCGATGCTGACGGATAGTTCAGAATTCCGACGAGATCGCTCCTGCTGGAAAGCCCTTCGGGCTCGCAGAGCCGGAGTGCTGGATTCCCTTGAGAGAAAAGGTGCGATGTATCCGTGGTCATCTGTCGGTTCGGCTGGCTTAGCGGGCAGGATGGGGGGAAAATGACCCAAATTGCATCGTGCGTGCTCGCCGCCTTGGCGTTGGGACTTTCGGCCTGCACAAACCTCTATGATCCCGTCCAGCGCGGCTTTGCCGGTGGTCTTTGGGGAGCGGCTTCTGGTGCTGCGATAGGAGCAGCGGCAGGTGGCGGGCCAGGAGCCGCCCTCGGAGCAGCAGTCGGAGGGGCAACTGGGATATTTGGAGGGGTCGCTAGTCTTACTGTGTCAAATTTCCGTTGTGAAAAGCGGCTGTTTTTGCAAGCAGCACGGGCATCTTGGCAGAGCGACGACGAGAGCGGCCGTCAGGCAGCGTCGGACGGAGGCGATGGAGTGTGGGACGTGACGCTCCGGTCGGATCGGGGGCGCCGCGGGGTTGGAACCCCTGGGGTAGCGCAGGTGCCCTGATCCGCGCACGAGTGAAGCGGTGCTGAGGGGGGAAAAGGCAGCGCTCGGCGACGAGGAAGCCGTAGGCTGCGATGCAGAGACTGGCGTGATGGTGAAAGCTGCGCCAGCCGCGGCCTTCATAATGGCCCAGACCGATCTCCTGCTTGAGTTCCTGGTACTCACGTTCAATGATCCAGCGCGCCTTGGCGGTGTGGATCAATTGCTTGCGCGTGGTCGCCGGCGGCAGGTTGGAGAGCCAGTATTTGGTCGGCTCCGCCTCGTCCTTCGGCCACTCGATCAGGAGCCACTCTTCCGGCCAGGGCTCG
>JAFAOB010000159.1 GCA_019238055.1 Alphaproteobacteria bacterium | reverse complement strand
GAGACAGCAATACAGCGCCGTGATATCGACCGCCATTGAGGGGGCTCCCTGGACCCGGGTTTGACGCTCAGCCTTCGCAAGCCGATGCTGTCAAAGCCTTGGTTCTTTGGGAATCCCCTCAACCCTTATCCGTAGTTCGGGTTAAATATTATTGCGATAACTTATAACTTATTAACTGCCAGAGGCAGATCACTGGCAGATGTGTTACTGTGGGGCCTGCGTTCTTTGAGTGTTTGGAATTGCCGCCGATGCCTCCCAAACTTCCCAAGTTGGGAGTAGATCAAAGACGTTTGGAATTCCGGATGATGACGCGCAGGTGAACGCGAGTGAACCTGTTTAGTGCGATTATAGCAAATATGTATCCGATTGATCCGGATTTGTCAATTCCGCAATCATGACCGGTTCACAGCTACGGAGATCGCAAGCGGGACGTGATGCGCTCAGCTGGACCGGCTCTTACGCGATCGCTATCGTCGAACCATGAAATTTGCCGTGCTCCAATTCTTTAGCTGGCCCGAGCGGCGGGTCGATTTGGCGATGGTGTATGCCCGCGCCCTCGAGCGGATCGAAATCATGGATCGCACCGGCTATGACGCGGTCTGGCTTGCCGAACACCATTTTTCGGATTTCAGCGTGTGTCCTTCGGTGCACATGCTCGGCACTCTCGCCGCCGCGCGCACCAGCCGCCTGCGTATCGGCACCGGGGTTTCTCTAGCGCCGTTCTATCATCCGCTGCGCCTTGCCGAGGAGGTGGCGCTGCTCGATATCCTGTCGGGCGGCCGCGTCAATTGGGGTGCCGGCCGCGGCTTTGCGCGGGTCGAGTTCGAGGCGTTTGGCGTGCCGCCGGAGGAGAGCACCTCGCGCTTTCACGAAACACTCGAGATCGTGCTGCGTGCCTGGACCGATCAACGCTTAAGCCATGCCGGACAGCATTTTCGGTTCAACGGCATCGAAGTGCTGCCCAAACCGATGCAGCGCCCGCATCCGCCAGTATGGATGGCGGCAAGCTCGGACGCGGCGATCGATTGGGCGGCCGGCCGCGGCTTTTCGATTCTGATGGATCCGCATTCCGCTGCTGCCGAAATCGGCCGCAAGCGGCGGCGCTATGCCGAGAAGCTCGCTGCTGCCGGCTTTTCCGAGGCCGGACGCGACATCCCGGTGGCGCGTCTGATTGCGCTTGATCGCAACCCCGAGAAAGCGCTGGCGGTCGCCCGCGATGGAGCCGAGTGGATTGTCAATTCCTATCTCGGCGCCCAGCATCGTCCCGTCATGCAGAGCGGTTTCACACCGGAAGGCGTCGATCCGATCCGCCGCTATATCGATGAGGTGATCCTGCACGGCACGCCCGCGGCCGTTGCTGAACAGATCCAGCGATTGCGGGACGAGATCGGGCTCGATTATCTGCTGTGCGCCCCGCTCAGCCACCAAACCTTTCTGTTGCTGACCGATGATGTATTGCCGCGGCTGGGCTGACCCGATTTCGATGCGACCGGCGCTTGCGGAAGGCCATGATGGTTGATGCGGGGACATCAATTGTGCTGGGATGCGGCCCCTCGCATTCAGGAGGGCAAAGATGGCGATCAAGGTCGGTGACAGGGTGCCGTCGGTAACATTGCGCTATGTTACCCCGGAAGGTGTGCAGGCGGTCAGCAGCGACGATTTCTTCCGCGGAAAAAAGGTGGCGCTGTTCGCAGTGCCGGGCGCTTTTACACGAACCTGTTCGCAACGGCATTTGCCGAGTTATGTGACGCATGCCGACGAACTCAAGGCCAAGGGTGTCGATACGATCGCCTGCATCGCGGTCAATGACCAGTTCGTCATGGATGCCTGGGGCAAGGAATGCGGGGCAGACGGCAAGATCGTCATGCTCGGCGACGGCAGCGGCGATTTCGCCCGCGAAATGGGGCTTGAGCTCGACCGCATCAAGGAAGGCATGGGGATGCGTACGCAACGCTACTCGATGCTGGTCGAGGATGGCGTGATCAAGGCTCTCAACGTCGAGCAGCCGGGCCAATACGAGGTTTCCAGCGCCGAGGCGATGCTGAGGGCGCTCTGATCAGCCGAAACTGCGCTCGTACCCGCCCGCTACGCGCGGGCTGGGTCACCCTCTCACCCATGCCCCAGACCGGGCTAAAGGCGGAGAAACAGATGCGGATAAAGCCGTCTTTGATCCTCTTCTCGTCGGATGGCAGCGTTCGCGCGTTCTGCGGGTCTTGGCTGAACTTACGAAGCTAGAGCGGTTTCCATTCGGGTCGAGGCATCTGCCTCTATCCTCATGGCCGGGCTCGCCCCACGGCTGTCCGGTTGAGCGGCCACAACAACGTGGGATTGAGATATAGGAGACAGTATACAGCTTTGAGCACGCTTTGCCCGGACTTGGTCCGGGCATCCACGTCTTGGTCGCCGAGATCATCAAGGCCCAGGAAGACGTGGATGCCCACGGATCAAGTCCGTGGGCTGAAGGCCCACGGGTCAAGCCCGGCCAAGGGGATCTTTGGTTGTGTATGGATCATTGCAAACAACCGATTTCCCTCAACCGGACAGCCGTGGGCTCGACCCGGCCATCCATGGACCACGGGTCAGGCCCGCGGGATTTAAATCGGCTGCATCGACACAAGTAGAAATCGCTCTAAACGGCCGAGTTCACCAGGTCTGATATGAGGGCGAGCAGTTCCTCTTTGCGAAATGGTTTGCGGATGGTCGGGCGCGCATGGTGTTCATCGGGGAGCGCGCCGGTTGCATACCCGGTTACAAAAGCAAACGGGATCCGCCGATGCGACAGAATTTCGGCAACCGGAAAGACGAGACTGCCACCCAAATTGACATCGAGCACGGCGGCATCGCAGCTGTCTGAGTGAGCTGCGTGGACTGCCTCAGCCAGGCGCGCGATCGGGCCCAACACGACGCAGCCGGCCATTTCCAGAAAATCCTGTATTAGTGACGCCACCAAATATTCATCCTCGACGACAAGTATTCGGAGGCCATTGAGCCCAGCCTTCATTAGGCTGTTTCCTCTTGTTCCGGCCATTCGCTGGGAGATACAAAGACCAGCCGCTCCGGGTCTCCGGGAATCATCATGTGACATTGGAAACTCCCGTCGACAGCTTCGAGTTTCGCGTCTCCCTTGAGCTCGAAACGGAGACCCCTTTCGATCAGTTCCATACCAAAGCCGGGTTTCATCGAACCATCGATCTTCGGCCCCCCATACTCTGCCCAGGTCAGTTCGAGATGGGGCGGCACGTTGCCCGCTATCTTCCAGGTCACGTCGATCCGCCCGCCGGGCACCGAGAGCGCGCCATATTTGGCGGCATTGGTTGCGAGTTCGTGCACGACCAGCGCCAAAAACAACGCCGCTTGCGGTTTTAGCATCACCGGCGGACCGTTAAGGGTCAGATTGGAACCGTCGCCGGCGGCGTGCGGCGCCAGCTCGGTGCGGATTACATCGCGCAGGCGCGCCTCGGTCCATCCAGTCTCGGCGAGCAAGTCGTGGGTATGGCCAAGGGCGTGAAACCGTCCGAGCAGATCGTTCTTGACCTCGCCATCGGGCAAGGTGCGCTCGGCAATCGACGAGACCACCGCCAAGGTGTTTTTGACGCGATGACTAAGCTCGGCGGTCAATACCTTGTGCTGCTCTTCGGCCGCGACGAGATTGGTGATATCGATAAAGGTCAACAGCACGCCGTCGATCGCCCCATCGACGGCATGGTAAGGCAGGACGCGCGCGAGGAAATGGGTTTTGCCATCGGCGAGGCTCAGCGAGCGCTCGACCGGCGCGCCGCCGGCGAGCACGTCGCGCATGTCCTTTTCCAAATCTTCATAGGCAAAGCGGCTGACGATGTCGGTCAATGGCCGGCCCCGATCGGTCGGGATCAGGTTGAACAAGGTCGTCACTGCCGGGGTAAAGCTGCGGATCACCAGGTTCCGGTCGAGAAAAACCGTGGCGATTCTGGTACTTTCAAACAGATTGTGCAGATCGGCGTTGGCTCGGTCGAGTTCGTCGATCTTGCTCGACAGCTCGCTGTTGACCGTTTGTAGTTCTTCGTTGACCGATTGCAGTTCCTCCTTCGAGGTTTCGAGTTCCTCATTGGTCGATTGGAGCTCTTCATTGACCGAGAGCAATTCTTCGTTCGACGAACGAAATTCCTCGTTGGCGGTCTCGAGCTCTTCGATTGTCGATTGCAGCCGCTCCCGGGTCTCCTGCAGCTCCTTCTCGATTTGCTCGACAGTGCTGTCGTCCCCTTCCCGATGCGGGCGGTCTACCGCCTCTTCCTCGGTGCGGACGGGACCACGATCGGTAAAGACGATGCCGTAGACGACTTCCCTGCCCTGGCCGACCGGTTCCACGGTGATGCTGATCATCTGGAGACCGCCATTGATCTGCACCCCGACACGGTCACGAACCGCACGCCGACCGGTCGATTTGGCGGTCTGCAATGCGGCCCGCAGATCCGTGCGCAGACCCGGGCGCGCCATTGCGAGGATGTCGCGGCTGGGCGGACCGGCGGCGGCCTGCAGGTATTTGCCGGTGCCGGAGGAGAAGTAGAGCACCTGACCCGCCTCGTCGACGATGACGTAAGCCGGCGCGAAATGCTCGACAATCGTGGCCGCCATTCGCCGCAGTTCATCGGAACGCTGCAGCAATCCGTTGTCTCCGTCCTCGGTCTGGGCTTCTTGCTGGCGCGAGTACGGCAGGAATTGACGCAGCGGCAATATCGGCCGAGAAACGAGATCGCGTCGTTGGAATAGGCGGGCTCTGCGATCGAGCGTCTGAAACAGCTCGGTATAGCGGGTAACATTCTCGGAAGGTCCGAGAAACAGATATCCGCTCGGCCGCAACGCGTAATGAAACAGCGGGATGATTTGCGCCTGCAATGCCGGCCTCAAATAGATCAAGAGGTTACGGCATGAGATCAGGTCGAGGCGCGAGAACGGCGGGACGCGGATGACGCTGTGCGCCGAGAAGATGCACATCTCACGCAACTCTTTGACGGCCCGGCAACTGCTGCCTTCGTGGACAAAAAAGCGGCGCAGCCGCTCGGGCGATACTGATTGGACGACATTCGCCAGATAGCGTGCGGCGCGGGCGACGCTCAGCGCCGCTTCGTCGATATCGGTGGCAAAGATCTGCACGCGCGGCGGCGCAACGCATTTCTCGGCTTGCTCGCGCAACAAGATTGCGATCGAATACGCTTCTTCACCGGTCGAACACCCGGCGACCCATACCCGGACTTCGTCATCAGCGCCTTTGCCTTCAAACAATTTTGGGATCACCAATGTCTCGAGCGCCTCAAAGGCGGCGGTATCGCGAAAGAAATCGGTGACCCCGATCAACAGATCGCGAAACAGTGCCTTGACTTCATCCGGCTGCTGCTGCAGCAGATTTACGTAATCTTCGAGCTTTGTGGTTTGGACCACCTGCATCCGGCGCTGAACGCGGCGCTGGAAGGTACGCTCCTTGTACTCGCTGAAATCATGCCCAGTATGCGCCCGCAACAAGCCATAAATCTGGATCAAGGCGTTGCTCGGCCGCTCCGAATCATACGCCGCCCAATTGCGTATATAGGTGACAATCCGCTCGGCGATCTGCTCAACCGGGAGCTCAAGATCGACAAAACCGGAAGCAACCGCACTCGACGGCATCTCGGCAAAGCGCGGTCGGGTGACATTCGACCCTTGGGCAACGGTCAGACCGCCATTCTCCTTGATCGCCTTTAACCCCAAGGTGCCGTCACTGCCGCCGCCCGAAAGCACGACGCCGATCGCATGCTCGCCCTGGTCCTCGGCCAGCGAGTTGAAGAACACATCGATCGGCGCACGCTCGTGATCGGCGGGGCCGGTATGACGCAGCTGCAATCGGCCGGCTCTGATTGTCAGAATCGCGCCCGGAGGTAGGACATAGACATGCTCGGCTTCGACCTGCTGGTCGTCACGCGCTTCGATCACCGGCATCGTCGTCACCCGCCCGAGGATCTCGGCCAACATGCTTTTGCGATCGGGCGACAAATGCGTGACGACGACAAAAGCCAAGCCGTTGTCATCAGGCACCGATCTGAAAAACTGCTCGAGCGCTTCGACGCCGCCGGCGGAAGCGCCAATACCGACAATGGGAAGATCTGATGGCATGAGCCAATATTAACCCCCTATGCAAAAGTGGGAACAGGGGGCGAGAGTTTTTCGTTTCCGGCAGAAGGGCAAACATTCTCAGATGGCGAGGGGGAACCAGCAGCAACAGCGAATGTTGGCTGCTTGCAGCTGATCGAGGAGAAGATGAACCGGGATATGATTGCGATCGGAGGTTCAGCTGGCAGCCTCGACACGTTGCGTTCGATCAGTTCGGCGCTCCCGCGAGACTTCACCGGGAATGTGTTTGTCGTTGTCCATATCGGGCACGGCCGCAGCCGGCTTCCGGAATTGCTTGCGAACTCGGGGAGTCTGCCGGTGATGTTCCCGGCGGACGGCGAGACGATCACCCCCGGTCACATCTATGTGGCACCAACCGATCGTCATCTGCTCGTCGAGCCGCCAATAATCCGGCTGTCGCGCGGGCCGCGTGAACACTTTACCCGACCGGCGATCGACCCGCTGTTTCGGTCGGTTGCGACCGCTTATGGCGAGCGCGCGATCGGCGTCGTGTTGAGCGGTGGCGGCAGCGACGGGGCCACCGGGCTCGACACAATCAAGCGGGCCGGCGGGCTGATTGTCGTGTTGGATCCTCAGGACGCTATCGCGGCTGAAATGCCAAGAGCCGCCATCGAAATTGCCGATCCCGATTATGTATCGTCCGAAGCTGAACTTCCCTATCTGGTGGCTCGGTTGGTGCGCGAGCCCGTCTCGGCACAACGCCCGCGAGCGAAGGATGCTCTGCCGGAAGCTCTGACCATGCCTGAACGCCCATATGCGCTCACCTGCCCCGAATGCGGCGGCACGATGCGCAAGATCGGCAATGGTACTGCCGCGCAGTTCCGCTGCCATATCGGTCATATATTTGGCGCCCGCGAAATGATGCCGGCACAACTCGAACTCCTTGAAAAGGCGCTCGATGTCGCACAACGCGTGCTGAACGAGCGGATCGAGTTGTCGCACCAAATGGCTGAGGATTCGCGCGCAGCGGGGCGAAAATACGGGTTGCAGTATTGGGAACGCGTGCGGGCCGAAGCGGAGCAACAGGTCGACGCGATCCGTCGGGTATTGCCAAACGGCGCTGAGGCCGAGGAGGAGCCGCTGGACGCTTCAGAGTAGGTGCGTGCCGGAGGCACTCAATGGGATGCCAGAAAACGACCCAGTCGGCACTTCAGCGGGTGCTGAAAAAAGTTCGTGCGCTCGCTGAAGACATTCGGCGCACCGCCGAGCGAGTCCATGAAGAAACTGAAGAATCGTATCGCTTAGCCCAGATCACCCGCGAAGAACTCGCAAAAAGCCGAGACCTGTCGCGCTCGGGGCAGCGAGAGGCAGACACGGTTCACGGAACGATTAAGCGCAGCCTCGATGCCGCACGCAACAGCGGCCGTCTTACCGAGCCTAAGGACTGACCCGAGGCGATCCGCCATTTTCGTCGGCCGGGCTGACCGCCCGGTCACAAGGACGCGAGCCATTGTCATCGGCGTGCTGGGCATCGTTTATAGTGAATACCTCCAGCATGGGTGATCAGTCAGTCGGCAACGGCCGTTTGGGCACGGCCATAAACGGGTTCACCAGCCACAAAAACGATCGAGCATTGCGCTTGCTCAAGCAATGCTGCCGGGATTTCACCAAAGAAAAGCTGGTCGCCCGGTCGCGGGCTGACGCCCATGACCAAGAGATTGTGGTTGCCAACCGCGAGCTCGCGGAGAATGGCTTCGGATGGCGACCCCCTGCGAATTTTCGCTTTGATATCGACGCCGTAAGGATCGCCCAGGCGAACGATTTCGCGGATAATCGCATCGGCGCTGGTTGTAGGTGCGAGGGCGGCACCGACCTGACGCTGCCATGAGCGCTGGGAATTTTCTCCGCCTGTGACGTGCAGAGCGCTCAGCGAGCCTCGGGATGCTTGTGCGAGGGCGATCGCCAACTCGGCGCCTCGCCGCGATGCGGCGGTCCCGGTGACCGGCACCAGAATTTTGAAACGCGATCCGGCCGTTCCCTGCCGATATGTTCCGCGCGCAATGGCAATCGCGAACGGACCAGCAAATCCGAGGACACTACGCGTAATTTGCTGATGGAAGGTATCGCCCTCTGAAGCGGGCTCGCGACCGATGAAAAGCAGCCCGTAGCCCTTTTTTGCTTCTTCCGTAATGACGTCTTCGCTAGGCTTTTCGACCTTATTGATAATGTCAACACGCCCACGGTCGGACTCAGAGGTGGCATCTTTGCCGAGTTCCGCACTCTTTTTTACGACAGTTTTGGTGCGTTCGGCCTGCCTCGTCCCTTCCTGCGAATGATCCTCGGGTTCGTAGTCGAAATGGATCACCGTCGTCGGAGCGCCCCGAGCCCCGGCCAGCAATCCGGCTAGTCGTGAGGCGAACAATCCGCTCGGGCTCGCATCGACGGCAACGAGCAATCGCTCGATGTTGGGAACAAAGCCGCGCTCCTCGATCTCCTCGCGCTCGAGCCGGGCCGCCTCGTCGCTGGTTAGCGGAAGACGCGTCAATGCCCGGCGAAGCAAGGGCGGCATCGACAATGTCGTGACCACAGCCATCGTGACAATGGTGGTAAACAGGGTTTGATTGAGAACGCCCATAGACAACCCGAACGACGCAATAATCACCTCGGTCGAGCCCCGCGCGTTCATACCGCAGCCGAGAGCGAGCGACTCTGCTCTGGTCATTCCGCCCAACCGGCCACCGAGAAAAGCGCCGCTGAATTTGCCCAGGCTGGCGATCGCGATCAGCCCGAACGTAACCAGAAGCAGGTTTGGCTTGCCGAGAACCGCAAGATTGGTGGTCAGCCCAGCCATCCCAAAAAAGACCGGCATAAACAGCGCCGCGATCAGCCCGCGCAGCTGCTGATCGATGTGCCGGGTCAGAATAGGCGACTGCCCGACGAGGATGCCGGCGATAAAGGCACCGAGCACGGTTTGAACGCCAATTGCCGCGGTGAGCAGTGCCATGACGCCGGTTACGACCAAGATCGCGGTGACGACGGCAAAATCGCTGACGAACTGGTCGTTGGCCCAACGGATAATCCGAAACACAAGATGCCGCCCAATGGTGAAGCTGACGGCGATAAAAACGGCGGTCCCAAGAAGGCTGCGCGCGAGCGAGAGAAGATCGACCGCTCCGTTGCGAGCAAGCCCAAGAACGATCGATATGATGATCCAGCCAATCGTGTCGTCGATGATTGCAGCCGCAATCATAATCTGGCCGACGTTGCGGCGGAGGAAGCCAACCTCGCGCACGACCATCGGCACGATTTTGACCGACGAAATTGCCAGAGCGGTCCCGAGAAACAGGGCAGTGATGAGCCGCTTCCCGGGATCTGCCAGCATCGCAATCGGCAGCAGCTCGCCGACAAGCACGCCCAGTAGAAAGGGCACGAAGATCCCGGCAATCGACACGCAGAAGGCCGCTTTCCGCGATGTGCGGACGACCGAGAGGTCAGTCTCCATTCCTGTCAATAACAGGAGCAGCAGGATGCCGAGCTGTGCGATGGCGTCGATCATCGCCTTTTGCCCGAGCGCCGCTGGAAACAACGAATGTTGTAGCTGGGGCAGCAGGGCGCCCAAGACCGAGGGGCCGAGAAGGACGCCGCCGATCAGCTGGCCCATGACGGCAGGTTGGCCAATCCGCTGCATCAACTCGCCCAGCAACCGGCCGCAGGCCAGCAATGCAAGGAGTTGGCCGAGGAAAATCAACTCCGAGGGACTGCTCGGGCTAGCATCCGCAGCAAAGACCGAGACCGGCAGAAGCAGCAGCACCAGAGCCGCAGGCAATATCCGCATGACGTTCCAGCAATCGGGACTTGAGCTTCCAACCAGTCATATTGTGCGCAGAACGCAACCTGATGGCCCATTGCGACTTTCCTGAACACGGCCATCGGCTTGCGCTGAAAAAAAGCCCCGCTGGAGCGGGGCTTTTGCTTTTAAGCAGCGCGATCAGCGCTTGTCGCCGCGGTGCTCGTCATCTCTGTGACCCGCCTCGACGGCAATTTCGGTGTGATGTTCTTTGCTCTCGTCCGGCACCTCGCGCCCGACCGTGCCGCCAGGTTTGCCGCCGCTCTGCTGGGACTTGGGGCGGTCGCCTTGGCCGCTATGCTCGCCATCTCCGTGGCCTGCCTCGACCGCGATTTCGGTGTGATGTTCCTTGCTCTCGTCTGGCACCTCGCGCCCGACGGTGCCTCCGGGTTTCCCGATACCCTGCTGCTCCTTCGGGAGATCGCTGCCATGGCTTTGGCCAACCATGCCGGTGAAGTCGCGCTCGGGTTTCTGCTCCATACCGCGTTGTTCTCGATCCGCCATGATCAAAACTCCCACTGGTCTCAGTTATCGCCGACCATCCTCCAGATGTCGGCCTTACCAAGATAACCGCGCGAAATTGATGAAGTTCCAAATGCTCATTGATTGAAATCATTCTTAATCGGCGTGCCAAGTCATTAATTGAAAGGCAGAATCTAGTCCGCCGCTTGCGAATTCAATCCTGTCACTCATCATCCAGCGTTCGGATGCTGCGGCGCCGCGGCGCCAGCAGAAACCGTCGCGGTCAATCACCAATAAAGCGGGGAGAAACCCTTGCTGATATCGAGCGAACAGTCGGTCCCTTGGATCATCACCGGAAGCTGATCGCGGCCGCCATCCCAACCAGGATCAGCACCACGCGCGATCGCAACTGCCCGAACCGGCCGAACAGCAGCACGACGATCATTATGCCATCAGCCAGACGAAATCGCGCGTTGACCAGCGACCGCGGGGATGAGGCGTTCGCATTGAGCTTATTACCGAAACGATACCGTCGCGTTTTTAAGG
>JAFAOB010000156.1 GCA_019238055.1 Alphaproteobacteria bacterium | reverse complement strand
GAGACAGCAATACAGCGCCGTGATATCGACCGCCATTGAGGGGGCTCCCTGGACCCGGGTTTGACGCTCAGCCTTCGCAAGCCGATGCTGTCAAAGCCTTGGTTCTTTGGGAATCCCCTCAACCCTTATCCGTAGTTCGGGTTGATTTACGTCGATGGCGTGTTGCGGCTATACCAACCCGACCGTGACCCGGAAGGGATCAAACCAATGCGGCAGTATCGGCGCACCCGCTACTTCGCTCACGGCGAACTGTCGCGGCTCTGTCTCGAAGTGTTGCGCGATGCCGCCGGCGATAGCCACTCGGCGTTGTTGGAGAGGGTACGAACCGCCCGTAGCCCGAGTGCCTTTCGCTTTTCCCGCGAGGCTCAGACGAAAACAGACGGTCCTGTCGAGGTTGCATTGCGGGATCGCTCTCCGTTCGCGTCTCGCCAATGGCAAGCCGCTTGCGCCGTTGCGACCCCGCGAGTCCCCACTTTGCGCAGCGGGATAACTGTCACCGAGTAATCTCGGCGGAAAGCACCCGGTTACGAACGTTCCTCTTCGAATCGCTAGTCGCGCAGTTCGGGGACAATCCAGAACGGCTTTTGACCGCGCGCGACTCGCTCGAAATTGTCAAACGCGTTGCGCCAGCGCTTCCAATGATTGTCCCAGGTCGGGCCGGCGCCGTGCGGGCTGAAGATGATGTTCTTCAATGTGAAAAGCTCATGGTCGGGCTTTGGCGGTTCCTCGACCATGACGTCGAGACCCGCACCCAAGATCTTCTCATCGCGCAACGCATTATAGAGCGCCTTTTCATCGACCACCGGGCCGCGACAGGTGTTGATCAAGATCGCAGTCGGCTTCATTATCGCCAATTCCCGCTCGCCGATCAGATTGTGCGTCGATTTGTCGAGCGGCACATGCAAGGTCACGATGTCGGAAATCTTCAACAATTCAGTAAACAGCGCAAAGCGGACGCCGAGCGCGTCTTCCTGGTCGGTCGTCAGCCGATTGATATCGTAATACTTGATCTGCATGTCAAAGGCACGGGCACGGCGCGCGACTTTCTTGCCGATATTGCCGAGGCCGATGATCCCGAGCGTCTTGTCTTCGAGTTCGTAGAGCTTGGTGGAGTTGAAATCATTGCCCCGCCAGCGCCCGGAGACCACCCCCTCGTGCTGCCAGATCAGCTTGCGGCTGACGGCCAGCATCAGCATCAATGCGTGCTCGGCGACCGCGGTCGAATTGGCGCCGCCATTATTGCAGATCGGCACGCCTGCCGCCCGCGCGGCTTCGAGGTCATAGGTGTTATAGCCGGCGCTCAACGTCTGGACGATGCGCAGTTTTGGCGCACGCTGATAAAACTCCGGGCCGTGCGGGAATTGCCCGCCGCCGATATAGTATTCGGTGTCTTGTAACAGATCCCAGAATTCGGGCCGGCCATGCGGGGCCATGACGAGTTCCCAGCCAGGGGAAAGCAGGTCATAGGCGATCTGGAGAGTTTCTTCGGAATGGGTGGCGGGGGTCAGTATGCGCGGCATCTTGCGTCTCCTCTTCGCTGGATTGTCGCGGGTAGTTGCCTGGAGCCGCTATCGTAGCGACACCCGGCGCCAGGGCGAAAGCGTAAAAGAGCCAGCCTCACCAATTGCCTAAGCAAGCCCCTGGGCAGCGGCTCTTCGAGATCCTCGAAGACGAGATCCGCATCTGCCTGTCGCTGCTGGGTGTGACCGGTTATCACGAACTCGACAAATCCTATATTCGCCCGGCGCGCCCGGCCGTGTCAGTGCACGTCCATAGCGCTTTCCCGCACCTCAACCTGCCGCGCGAGACCTATTAGGGCGTATCCACCCTTCTTAGGGCGTATCCACCCTTCGCCGCGCAACGCGAGCCGCCGGGTAATGGATGCATCCGCAGGAGGAAGAGACATGGACGGGCGTTCTGTTGCCGTGATGTTCGCCGGCCTCATGATGGGCGTCGCAGCGATTGCCACGATGGCGGGGTGCACGCCGAGCACAGCTCAGGCGTACGCGTGCCCGGCGGGAGTGCCCTGGGTTCCTGACGACTACGCGAACGGCAAGTGGGTCCCCGGCCACTGCCAGGGCCAACCGGCGAAATAAAGTGCGATAAACCGGAAGACACATTACGCTTGCTGGAATGAACCAATGGCAGCGCGGAGCGGGCAAGTGTGCACGCTTGCCCGCCTCGATCGACTAGCAACCCGCGCTATTCGGCGGCGGCGCGCACCGGCGCTTTCAGATGCGGCATGTAGTCGATACTGACCGGCTGGTTGGTTTCGAACGGGCTCTTCAGATCGAGTTCTTTCGCCATTTCCCGCACCGCCGGGAACACTTCTTGTCCCAACAACCGTATGCAGGTCCTGGCATCTTCGTTCGATACGCTGCCGTCATTTCCCCACATGCCGAGGATGCCGGGACGCGTCTCTTCGAGCAGGATACGAAGCTTGGCGATCACCTGCTTTGGTGTGCCGGCGATAATCATCAGCTCCTCGAGCTGCTTCTCGAGTTCCGGACGGTAGCGGGGATTTCTCGACCGGCCGCTGGCAAACTCGACAAAAGCGCGGCGGTTTTCCGGGCTGCCGTAACCCGAGGGGGTGCTCCAAACCGGATGGGCGAGACCAGTGAATTCGCCCTGCATCCATCTGAACTGGGCAGCGTTCCTAAGCGCCTTCTCCTCGGTCTCGGCGACGTGGATCTGCTTTAGCATGCCATGGTAATCGGGGCCTGGGGTGAAGCCCGCCTCCGTCGCGACCTTATCGTAGATTTGCCAGATCTGCTTGGTGCGCTCGATCGGCGTGTTCAGCGCGACATAGGGATAGCCGTGCTGTGCCGCCCAGACAATCGTCTCAGGGCTGATAACACCCGGTATCCACACCCGCGGATGCGGTTTTTGCAGCGGCACCGCCCATGGATTGACGACGCGATGCTGGTAGTGTGTGCCCTCCCAGCGGAACGGGCCCTCGCGTGTCCATGCTGCGATGATCAGGTCGTGTGCCTCCTGAAAACGCTCGCGGTTGTAAGCCGGGCTGACGCCGGTCGCGAGCTGCTCCTGTCCGCCGCCGCGGACAAAACCCGAGACCAGCCGACCTTTTGAGATCATGTCGATCATCGACAATTCCTCGGCCAGTCGTACCGGGTTTTCGGCCAACGGCAGCGGGTTGCCGAGCAAGATAATCTTCGCTTTTTTTGTTACACCGGCGAGAATCGCGGCAAAGATGTTGCACTTCGCTTGCATGCAGAACGGCGCATTGTGGTGCTCGTTCAGCATGATGCCGTCGATGCCCATCTCCTCGGCGTAAATGTAATGTTCGAGATATTCGTTATAGAGGCGACTGCCCGCGACCGGGTCAAAGTATTTATTGGAAAACATCAGCGCGGTGGCCCCGAACTTCAGACCCTCATCGGCCGGGTAGGCCGACATCGGCTGCTCGGTGAAGTACATGAGTTGCATAAGCGTTTCTCCGTCTGCGGCGTTGCCGCGCGGTGCCCGCGGCGCCATGGCAAGTCTGTCACAAAATCCGCTTGCGGTGCGCGATTTTTGACCTGCGACGCCGCACCGCATCGCCGAGCCGTGCCGCTGGCAGTTGCCCGATCTTGACGCTACGATTTGGCCGACATCGGCGCTGGCTTACCGGAGGAGGAGCGATGAAGGCGGTGCTGCTGACGGGACATGGCGGGCCGGAAATGCTGCAATTGGGCGAGGCCCCAGATCCGGTTGCGGGGCCGGGCGAGGTCGTCGTCGACATTCATGCAGCGAGCATCAACGCCGCCGATTACAAGGTGCGGCTCGGAAGCGGCGGCTCGCGCAATCTGAAATTTCCATATATTCTCGGCCGCGATTTTTCGGGCGTGGTCTCGGCCCTCGGTCCCGATGTCACCGATTTCAAAATCGGCGATGCGGTGTTCGGAGTCACCGACCAGGGGATCGAAGGCTGCTATGCCGAGAAGCTTGCGATCAGGGCGGCGATTATCGCCAAAAAGCCGGGCGGTCTCGGCCATGCCGAGGCGGCAGCGCTCGGCCTGACCAGTTTGACGGCATTATGGGCGATCGAGGACACCGCGAAAGTGCAGCGCGGCGAAACCATTCTCATTCATGGTGGGGCGGGCGGCGTCGCCGGGTTTGCGATCCAGCTATCGAAATATTTGGGCGCCATCGTGCTGACAACCGCCAGCGCGAATAACCACGATTATGTCAAAAGTCTCGGCGCCGATCGCGCCATCGACTACAACATGCAAGACTTCTCGCAAGTCGTCGTCGATTGCGATGTCGTGTTCGATACCGTCGGCGGCAAGGTCCAGGTGCGCTCTTACGATGTATTGAAGCCCGGCGGACGGCTGGTGTGGATCGCGGCGGGACCCGCCGGTTTTCAGCCGAGCCGCAAGGACGTGCAGGTGTTGCGCCCGAATGTCGCCCGCGACCGGGCCCACCTCGAACGCATGCTTGTCCTTTACCAAAAGGGTGCGGTATGGCCCCCCAATATCGTCCGCTATAAACTCGCCGATGCCGCCGAGGCGCACCGGGTCAGCGAAAGCCGGCATCTACAGGGCAAGCTCGTGCTGGTCGTCCGGTGATCCGACGTCGGTGATCGGGGACTTTCCGCAGCGTCGTTCCGCAAGGCGAGAATCCAAGTCTGCGGTGATACCATCCGCCCTGGCACCTGCCTTCATAAGGGTGGCGCGGCGAGAGGCAGCACAATTTTGAAGGAGGAGAGAGAAATGGCAGGGAACGCACAAACCGTGATCGAACTCGACAAGCAGCGCATGGAGGCGATGGCTAAAAAGGACATCGCGGCATTGAACGCGCTGATTTCCGACGATCTCGTCTATACCCATTCGACAGCGCGGCTCGACACCAAACAGAGCCTGATCGGCAACATGGAATCGGGCGGTACAGTCTACACTTCAGTCGTACCGTCGGACGTCAAGGCGCAGGATCTTGGGGACACCGTTGTATTGACCGGATCGTGCAAGATCAGCGTCATGTCGCAAGGCCGGCCCAACAGCTTTGGCGTGCGGTTTACTGACGTCTGGGCAAACAAGGGCGGCAAGTGGCAGATGGTTGCCTGGCAATCGACGCGCACCCCGGATTAATTTCCGCGCGCTCCGGCCCGTTACAAAAAACGGGTCGGACGGCCGTGCTATAGGTTAATGCCACCGCTCGAAGTTGCTGAATTTGAGACGCGCCAACCGCTCAGCATAGATTTTGACCTCTGCGGTGAGCTGCCGCGACGGCGCCCGTATGGCGCGTGTTAATCCGGCTCTTTACTCGGCTCTGACTGCAGCTGAATGTAGTTTTCGAGGCCGATCTTGGGGATCAAATCCAACTGGGTTTCAATGAAATCGACATGGTGCTCTTCGGCCTCGAGGATTTCGCTGAACAAATCTCGCGTCACAAAGTCGCGCACACTTTCACAATAGGCGATTCCCTCGCGCAGGGCGGGCATCGCTTGCTGCTCGAGCTGCAGATCGCATTCGAGAATTTCGCTCACACTCTCGCCGATCAGCAATTTGTCAAGATCCTGCAGATTGGGTAATCCGTCGAGGAATAGAATCCGCTCGATCAGCTGGTCTGCGTGTTTCATCTCGTCGATTGATTCGGAATACTCGTATGACCCCAGCTTAGTAACGCCCCAATGGCGCAACATGCGCGCGTGCAGAAAATATTGATTGATCGCGGTCAGTTCGTTCTTCAGGACCGCGTTCAAATGCTGCAACACCGTTGCATCGCCGCGCATCGTCATCTCCCGCAGAATCAGTGCGGTCTATGTTGCGAGCAGCAGGCGCGTCTGCAAGCCTGAGCTTAGCCTTGTTCAGGCCGTCGCAATGGCTGCCCGTTCCGGTGCCGGGAGGTCGACGGCAACTTGGCGCAGCATTTGACAGACCAGCGGTACACATTTTCCGCACTTCGGCTTAGTGCCGAGCGAGCGGTAGATCATCGCTACGGTACTCCGCTCGCAGGCGGCTTGGGCACGAATCTCACGATCGGTGATTGCATTACAGACACAGACATACATCTGTAGCGCCTTTATGAAATTCACTCATCAGCAAGTAGCTGAGTTGCGAGCAATTCGCAACAATGCGCACCGCATAGCTGCTCCGCGCGCTCGCTGCCGATCGGGCTGACGAGGTGATCGAGTTCCAGCGTGCGATTGCCGTTCATAATTGACCGTTTTCCCGGACCCGCAGCGCCCGGCGATGACCTGGATCAAAATCGGCACCTCAATCCGGCTTTAATCGAGCATGACCTTGATTGGTGAAATGAGCATCAGATGTACCAGAACGCCGCGATCCTGGCCGCCTTTCTGCTGATCTACAGCATTGTCGCGGGACGGGTCGAGCGCTCGTGGCTCAGCGGCCCAATTGTGTTTACCATGGCGGGTCTGCTGCTGGGACCATTCGGGTTCGGGTTGGTACACCTCAATCTCGGTGCCGAGGGATTGTGCACCCTCGCCGAGCTGACGCTTGCGATGGTCTTGTTTACCGATATCGCCAATGCCGATTTCGACATCGTCCGGCGCAATATTGGCATCCCCGAGCGGCTGTTGCTGATCGGCTTGCCGCTGACGATCGTGCTGGGGTTCCTCACCGCCAAGCTTGTGCTCCCTGGCATCGCCCCGCTCGAAATGGCGCTGTTAGCGGCG
>JAFAOB010000129.1 GCA_019238055.1 Alphaproteobacteria bacterium | reverse complement strand
CACTCCTGAGCTTGTCGAAGGGCGCCCCAGCGCACGCTCAGCATCAGGATCGGGTGGCGATTGAAGACCTTGACCTGATCGAGGATCAGCGGGATGGGCTCCTGAGCTTGTCGAAGCGCCGGCGGCCAATTCGCCCAGATTGGCGCTGCACACACATGCAGCATGGTCGCGACCAGAACCGCCAGCTTGTCCGCCGCGTCTTGCGCTACTTTGGCAGCCGCTGCGCCAGCTCCGCCCTGATCCCCTCCGCCTAAACGGCGATCCCGTTCTCCTGTACCACAGCGCGATCCCACATCAGCGCGAACGCGGAATCGCTGCATCACACCTCGCTGCGACCCGTCAACCCATCATAACAGGGAACTGATGGATGGTGAGTCGACCGGGATCAAGAGACAGTCAATCGTCATTAGGAATTACTCGTATTGAACTTATATGTGGCCGCACCAAAGGCACTCTGCGGTATCGGCCATTCCCACCAGAGCATTAGCAGCCAGCCAATTACCGGGTCTATATGAGGCCGAAGCGTGGATATGAAGCCGCCAGATCAATTCGAGACCTTCGTTTGCCAACATCCTCTCCGCGAGAGTCCGAAAGGCGTTTGCGTTCAACATAAACAATACTCATCGCAGAGGCGATCCATCTCCACTAACAGCCTGTTTGGGAAGCACGGTCTGGGTAGCGTTTACGCTTGGAATGAACGAGGCGGTGGAGCATGAGGCGCATCACGGCCAGGGTGACTATGGCCTCGGAGATCTCGGAGAGCAGCTTGTCGTCCTTCGACAGGCGCCGCCATCGCCCGAGCCAACCGAGTGACCTTTCGATACCCCACCGACGCGGCTGCACGACGAAGCCGGGGCTGCCTGCGAGGCGGACGATGATCAGCGTCAGGCCGAGCATCGCCGTGAGGCGATTGTCGACGCTGTCCGCGAACACGGCGCGAAGCCATGAGTACAGCGGCTTTATGGGCTTTGGCAGGTCGCCGCGGCCGTCGCCGTCCTGGATGTCGGTCTGTGGCCGCCTGCCGGGCTTGGCGGGCGGGATAAGCGGCTCCAACAGCCGGAACTGGTCATCCGTCAGCGCCTGGCCAGAGCCGAAATCCCCAATGCGCGATCAGCGGGCGTCCACATGGCAGTCTCCAGGCCGGAAACCGCATCAACGTCGCCATGAGAGCCGTGATCAACCCGTCAAAGCAAGCTGATCACTCTTTCTAAACGGGCTGTCAGCGGAGCTAGTGATAAAACGGTGAGCTGTCCGCCATCAATGGAGCAGCGGCTGCACTCGCTCGCATAAGAGCTGCATCGAACGCATGACCCGCTCGTGCGGGATTAAACCGCCGGTGTTGAGTTCGGCAAGAATACCGGCGAGGCCGAGCTGCTCCCGCAAGCCGGCGAGATCATCTGCGACCATTTCCGGCGTACCGACAATCGCCCGACCGCGCCGCACCTCGTCCCAGGTGAGCGACTGCAGCCGCTGAGCGCCCTCGATCCGCCGTGCGGTATCGAAGATGCCGGGGCGATTGGCCGACTCTTCGAGCCGTGCCCCGAGGTAGCGGTAGAAATTCATCAGTGTTTCCTGCGGATCGGAGAGTGCCTGTTCAAGAGTATCACCGACATAGACCGGAGCGCGCAAATAGACCTCGCCTTGGCCCGGGTGACCGGCCGCCTTCCACGCCTCGCGATAGATCTTGAGATTGGGCAGGACTTCGTCGAAGGTGCCGCGCCGCGCGCCGACAAAGATCGCATAACCCTGCCGTCCAGCCGACATAAAGGTGTCTTCGCGGTTGGCCGCAATCCGGATCGGCGGGTGCGGCTTATGGTATGGCTTTGGCACAATGCAGACATTTTCATAGTTGTAGAATTTGCCGGCGAACGAAAAGGTTTCCTCAGTCCAGGCGCGTTTGACAATTTCGAGCACTTCGGCAAAACGCTCCGGGCTCTCGCCATAGGGGATGCCGTAGGCTTCGTAGGCCCGCGGGAAGCCGCTGCGGCCGACGCCAAAGATCAACCGTCCGCGGCTGATGTGATCAACCGTCGCGGCATCCTCGGCGAGCCGTAAAGGCTGGCACAATGGCAAGACCTGGACGCCGGTACCGATCTTGATGTTGCGGGTGCGGGCAGCGATGGCGCTGGCGATGGTCATCGGCACCGAGCACACCGAGCGCTCGGGCGCCATGTGAATTTCAGCAAGCCAGATGGCGTCGAGCCCCCAGCGCTCGGCGGCATCGACCTGCTCGAACGCGGTGGTGAACGCCTCGGCCTCGCTCTGGCCCGGGCGCCGCTGGAACTCATGAAACACGCCGAATTCGAACGCCATTGCTGCTACTCCTTTCAAATCCTCACTTGCCGGCAAGCGCGAAAGCGGACTCATCGCTGAACGCCGGCATGATCTCGCGGGCGAAGCGCCGGATGTTTTCGCGCGACCCGCCAAAATTGATGATGACGTATTCGACGCCCCCGGCACGCAACACCTCAAGTTTGCAGATGATCTCATCCGGCGAGCCGAACAGCGCGCTCTCGGCGCTCTCGAAACGCGCCTGTTTTTCGTCATCCAACACATAGCGGCGGCGCGTCTCGCTCTCGGGGCGACGGGCAAGAGCGTTGATGCGCA
>JAFAOB010000127.1 GCA_019238055.1 Alphaproteobacteria bacterium | reverse complement strand
CGCGCCATCTGATTGAGAACTTCTTCGCCAGGCTCAAGCAGTTTCGCGCCATCGCCACGCGCTACGACAAGACCAGCCGCAACTTCCTCGCCGCCATTTATCTCGCCGCGTCAGTCATTTGGCTCAATTGAGGACAGGCCCTAGATCGCCTGAACAGATTTGCCCACGGCATTGAATTTCAAATTAACCGTCGAGCTTCGGGGTAGGCTGCTCTTGGCTCGCCGTCGCGTCCATCCCAAATAACGATTATAGATCAGAAGGGTTGACCTGCCGCCCTGGTTTTGATAGGCAGAATGCGAATGTCGACTGACCGCAAAAATCTGCGACTTACCGCCTCGGCGCTCTGACGGGCGTCGATATGGGAACGATCTGTTCCCGGTCTGGGAATACGGATCCCGATGCGGTTTTTGCGATGTCCTCCTTCCGACTGATTATTGCACCGCCTCTGTACGCTAGCCTCTCAACACCCGTGTCAGCGAATTCTACGCGGCGACTTAGTGGCGGCCGGCGGCCTTAACTTGCCGCTAGCCGCTCAGTCGACCCATGGCGCAGCCGCTTCGCGGCCTCATTCCACTTCAGGAGTTTCCCTATGCCTATGCCAATCCATAAATATCGCCGGTTTGTGCCGATCAACTTGCCCGACCGACGCTGGCCGGGCCGCGTCATCGATCGTGCGCCGATCTGGTGCAGCGTCGATTTGCGCGACGGCAATCAGGCGCTGGTCGAGCCGATGGGCCCCGACCGTAAGCGTCGCATGTTCGACCTGTTGGCCAAGCTCGGTTTTAAGGAGATCGAGGTCGGCTTTCCCGCCGCCTCGGAAACCGACTTTGCTTTTGTCCGCGAACTCGTCGAGCAGGATCTTGTACCCGATAATGTAACAATCCAGGTCCTGACCCAGGCTCGCCCCGAACTGATCGCCCGCAGTTTCGAATCGATCCGCGGCGCAAAGCGGGCGATCATGCACCTTTACAACTCGACTTCGACGTTGCAGCGCCGCGTCGTTTTCGGCCTCGACAAAGACGGCATCGTTGACATCGCCGTAAACGGGGCGCGGCTGATCCGCGATCTCGCCGAGACGATGCCGGAAACCGAGATCATCTACCAGTATTCCCCCGAGAGCTTCACCGGCACGGAGCTCGATTTTGCCGTCGAGATCTGCGAAGCGGTCATGGATGTTTGGCGGCCCACGCCCGCGAAAAAAACCATCTTGAACCTGCCGGCGACCGTCGAGATGGCCACACCGAATGTCTACGCCGATCAGATCGAGTGGTTCGGGCGCACCATCCGCGACCGCGACAGCATCGTTTTGAGCCTGCATCCCCATAATGATCGCGGCACCGCTGTGGCGGCGGCCGAACTCGGCGTCATGGCCGGAGCCGATCGCGTCGAGGGCACATTGTTCGGTAATGGCGAGCGCACCGGCAATGTCGACGTGATGACTTTGGCGCTGAACCTCTACAGCCAAGGGGTCGATCCCGCTCTCGAGATTCACGATATCGACGAGATCGTCCGCACTGTCGAGCACTGCAATCAACTGCCGGTCCATCCGCGCCATCCCTATGCCGGCGAACTCGTCTATACGGCGTTTTCGGGCTCGCATCAGGACGCGATCAAAAAAGGGTTCGAAGCGCTCGCAAAACGCAATGACGAGTTGTGGGAAGTTCCCTACCTGCCGATCGATCCGAAGGATCTCGGCCGTACCTATGAGGCGGTGATCCGGGTCAACAGCCAGTCAGGCAAGGGCGGGGTCGCTTATGTCTTGAAGGCCGATCACGGGCTCGACCTGCCGCGCGGCTTGCAGATCGAGTTTTCGAAGCGGGTGCAGGAAGTCGCCGACCGCACCGGCAAGGAACTGACCAGCGCCGATATCTGGTCGCTGTTTCAGGAGGCCTATCTTGGCGGCGAGCGTATTGCGCTAATGGATTATAATCTGTTCCCGGAGCCGGGCGCGCCAAACCAACGGCGTATCGCCGCATCGGTGCTGATCGACGGTGTCGAGCGCAAGATCGAAGGTGTCGGCAACGGGCCGATCGACGCGTTTGTCGATGCGCTACAGGGCGAATGCGGTATTACGCTGACGGTCGGCGATTATCGCGAGCACGCGCTGGGGGCCGGCGCCGATGCGCAGGCCACCGCCTATGTCGAAATGTGCGATCAGAGCAATGCGACGGTATGGGGGGTCGGCATCGATGGGAACATCGTCACCGCGTCTCTCAAGGCCGTCGCGAGCGCTGCATCGCGCACCCGGTAAACACCATACCGCGCCTGAACCAACCTAAGCGCGGGATCGGGGCTTATCTCCTCGCGTATCCTGCTGCCCGCAAGCGTTTGCGCCGAGGCGCACGAGCTGCGGCTTCGTGGCGGCCGGCGAGCATCGCGACTTTGGCTTTTCACCGAGACGCCCGGAACTTTGGTGATTTGTCGATCGATTGCGCTGCCGTACTATTCGAGGACGCCAAGTTTGGCGTCGCTGTCGGCCAGAACCACACTTGCAGGCGACCGGCTGGGTGATTTTCGCCCATTTGGCGGCAAATAACGGGAGCGGAGATGATGGATTTCCCGGCGGAAGTGGACGTCGCGGTGATTGGCGCCGGCGCCGCCGGGATCGGCGCCGTGCGCCGGCTCACCGAGGCCGTCGGCCTAAATGTATTGGGCTTGGAAGCGCGCGACCGCGTCGGCGGCCGTGTCCATACGATTGCACCCGCGGGTTTCCCGCTCGACCGCGGTGCCGAATGGCTGCATTCGGCAGACCGCAACCCATTGTCGCCGATCGCGCAGCGCCTCGGCTTCTCGATTCATCGGCGGCCTCCGGAATGGACCTCGCGATTGTCGCGCAGCGGCGAAACCGCAGAGGCCGAGGCGGATTGGCTTGCTACCCGCGAAAAGCAAGCGCGCGCCCGCCGTGAGGCCGCGCTGGCGCCGGAAGACCGGTCGCTGGCGAGCACGCTCGAGCCCGGAAGCCGCTGGAACCAGCTGCTCGATGCGACCAGCACGTGGGGGAACGGCGCCGAACTCGATCGCGTCTCGGTCAAGGACTACGTGCGTTACGACGAAACCAGCACCAACATCAACTGGCGCCTGGGCGAGGGGTATGGCCGGCTGTTTCAAAAACTGGCCGAGGGGCTGCCGATCGCGCTCGAAACGCCAGTATCACGCATCGACCATCGCGGGCGCGCAATCCGGCTTGAAACCGCGCGCGGCATGGTGACCGCGGCCCGAGTCATCGTCACGGTGCCGACCTCGATCATCGCTGCCGAGGTCGTCTGCTTTGATCCGCCGCTTCCTGACAAAGTCGTCGCCGCGGCAGGGCTGCCGCTCGGGGTCGATGACAAGCTGTTTATTGCGCTCGATGCCAAGTGGACCGCCGCATTTGCCCAGGATGGCTTTCTCGTCGGCTCGACAAAGCGGCGCGAGACGATGAACTATCAAATCCGGCCGCTCAATCGGCCAGCGATTTATTGTTTCTTTGGTGGGCGCTTTGCCGCCTGGCTGGAGGTCCAGGGACAGGCGGCGATGTTCGCGTTTGCCGCCGATGAGCTGGCAAACATCTTGGGCAGCGACATCCGCCGGCATATCTCACCGCTGGCCGCTACCGCCTGGCAGCAGGACCTATGGTCGCGCGGCTCCTATTCCTATGCGCTTCCGGGTCATGCCGGTGACCGGGCCATCCTCGCCGCCCCGATCGACGACCGCCTGTTCTTCGCCGGTGAAGCTACCTCGCCCAACGATTTTTCGACGGCTCACGGCGCCTTTATGACAGGGGTTGCCGCTGTTGAAGCCGTTCTCGCCAGCCTTCGACGGAGTGAATGACACGGCTCCACCAGGCGTTAAGTTTGACCGTTGCCGGACATCGATATGAGACTTTGGCTCCTTGCCTTTACGGATTTTGGAGATGCCGCGGTTTTGATACCGCTGACAGGTGCAATGCTGCTCTGGCTACTATTTTACAACTCGCGTGCAATGACATGGTGGGTCGCCGCGGTCGGGTTCTGTGTGGGTGCGACAGCAATTTTGAAGATCTTTTTTTACGGCTGCCCTCCGGTATCCGATATGCGCAGCCCAAGCGGCCATACCGCCTTCAGTCTCTTGGTGTATGGAGCAATCGCATTTGTTGCGGCGGTGCCGGGGGGAAGCTTTCGTCGCCTGCTGGTGATCGGCGTCGGCGCCGGGTTGATCGTGACAATTGCGGCCTCCCGACTGCTGCTCGACATCCATACCCTGCCCGAGGTCGGTTTGGGTTTGATGATCGGCTCGGTTTCTCTCGTTGTATTTGCCGGGAATTATCGGTGGTCCGCAGATGCCAAGATCTGGCCGCTTTTGCTCTCTGCCGGTGTTTTGATGACCGTCCTGCACGGCCAGGAACTCCATGCGGAAGAATTCTTGCATCATATGACGGGATACTTCCGGATTCACTGCCGCTGAAGGCGGCTCGGGCTGCCGCCGCACCGGGCCTAGCCCTACAGTTGCATTCTGATTGAGCCCTGCCTATCTCTCCCGTGGTCGGGAGTGTTTAGATGAGTGGCGTATCGATCGAGACGACGCTGGAATTATGGGCGTCATCGTTGCGGGAGGTGAAAGCGCGGATGCGGCCTCT
>JAFAOB010000112.1 GCA_019238055.1 Alphaproteobacteria bacterium | reverse complement strand
CGGCACCTTATTGTTCATCATCGCTACCTCGAACCCGTTCGCGCGCCTCTTTCCGGTGCCGGCCGAGGGGCGCGATCTGAACCCGCTGTTGCAGGACCCCGGCCTCGCCTTTCACCCGCCATTTTTGTATTTCGGCTATGTCGGTTTCTCGATCTGTTATTCCTTCGCGATTGCCGCGTTGATTGAAGGCCGGGTCGACGCGGTGTGGGCCCGCTGGGTGCGCCCCTGGGCCTTGACCGCATGGTGCGGTTTGACGATCGGCGTCGCGATGGGCAGCTGGTGGGCCTATTACGTGCTCGGCTGGGGCGGCTGGTGGGCCTGGGACCCGGTCGAGAACGCCTCCTTTATGCCGTGGCTGCTCGGCACTGCACTGTTGCATTCTGCGGCCGTTGTCGAAAAGCGCGAGAGCCTGCAGCGCTGGACATTGCTGCTGGCGATTATGACCTTTGGCATGAGTTTGATCGGCACTTTCCTGGTGCGCTCGGGCGTGTTGACTTCGGTCCACTCCTTCGCGCTCGATCCGACCCGTGGTGTCTTCATCCTGATGCTGATCGGGATCGTGATCGGCGGCGGGCTAATCCTTTACGCTTGGCGTGCGCCCGGGCTCGCCGCCGGCAATCAATTCGCGCCGGTCAGCCGCGAGGGGGCCTTGGTCCTGAATAATCTGCTGCTCGCCGGTGGCATGGCGACCGTGTTTCTCGGCACCTTCTATCCGCTCTTCGCCGAGGTGTGGAGTGGCACCAAGCTGTCGGTCGGACCGCAATATTTTGACGCAACATTCGTCCCGATTGTCGTGCCCGGCCTCATTGCGATGGCGATCGGCCCGGTGCTCGCCTGGCGTCATGGCAAGCTCACGACCGCCGCGCGCCGGCTCCTGCCAGCCTTTGTCGGATCGATTGTGGCGGTGTTGATCGTGCTTTTGTTCAACCGTGGCACTTCGCTCCCTGCTCTTGGCGGCGTGGCGCTCGCAGCTTGGGCAATGCTGGGTATTGTTGTCGATCTTGCTGATCGCAGCGGCGTCGCCAAGCTGCCGCCGGCCACCGTGCTGCGGCGATTGCGCCATCTGCCCCGCAGCACTTGGGGCTACGCAATCGCCCATTTCGGGGTTGGTGTGCTGATCGCCGGCGTTACGGTTTCGACCGCGTGGCGCAGCGAACGGATCGAGATGGTGCACCCAGGCGATACGGTGAAAATCGCCGGCCGCACATTGCATTTCGAGGGCGTGACCGAGGGCAGCTTTGAGAATTATCGGTTCCAGCGCGCGGATATTATCGTCGATCATCCGGGCACTGCACCGTTCACGGTCCATCCCGAGCGGCGGTATTATCCGATTGCCGGCAGTTCGACGACTAACACCTCGATCACCACGAACGGCTTTGGCGATTTATATCTCGCGCTCGGCGATGGTGATGGCAGAGGCGGCTGGGTGCTCCGCGCCTATTACAATCCATTGGTGCCATGGGTCTGGTTTGGCGCGATATTGGCGGCGCTGGGCGGCGTTGTATCCCTGAGCGACCGCCGCTCGCGGGTGCGCGCCGAGGCGCTCCGTGGCGTGCCCGGAACCGCGGTGCATCCGGCGGGACCACGATGATGCGGCAATTGCTGCTTGCGGCGGCCATCGTGTTTGGCCTCGTTCTGCAGAGCGCCTGGGCCGTCGAGCCCTCGGAGCGGCTGGCCAACCCGGCGCTCGAAGCGCGCGCCCGCGCGATCAGCCAGGAATTGCGCTGTCTCGTTTGCCAGAACGAGTCGATCGACGAGTCGAACGCCCCGCTCGCGCACGATTTGCGTCTCCTGGTGCGCAAGCGGCTGATCGCGGGCGACACCGATCAGCAGGTGCTCAACTACATTGTCGCGCGCTACGGCGTCTTTGTCCTGCTCGATCCGCCGTTTGAGCCGCTGACCTGGCTGTTGTGGCTCGGCCCTCCGGTTCTCGTGGTTGGTTCAGGTGCGATCCTGCTGCTGCGGTCGCGGCGGCGAGGCCGCGCGCCGACCCCGCCAAAGCTCTCTGCGGAAGAGAGCGCCCGCGCCGCGGCGCTGCTCGGTGATCGCCTATGATCTGGTTTCTGCTTGTCGCCGGCTTGTTGACTGTGGTGGCATTAACTCTGCTCCTGGCGCCTCTTTTCCACGACCGCCGCGCCGGCATCAAGGACGAGGAACCGGTGACTGCATTGTTTCGGCGTCAGTTCGCCGGTATTGACGAGGAGCTGACCGAGGGGCGGCTCACCCCGGAAGAGGCCGAGACCGCGCGCACCGAGGTCACCCGCAGAATGCTGACCGCGGCCGATCGGGAACCGACGTCAGCGGATGCCCGGCGCGGGCCGGCGCGCGACATGTCGTGGCGGTTCGGCGCCGTTGTTGCGATTGCCGGGTTGCTGCCGGCGGCGGCGATGGCGGTGTATTTCGCCGTCGGGACACCCGCTGCGATCGCGCCAACCCCGGCCGCGGATGCCGCCGGTCCGCACGATGCCGCCGAACTCACCGCCGCTGTCGACCAGATCAAGGCACATCTGAAACAGGTACCCAATGATCTCAAGGGATGGACTCTGCTCGGGCGCAGCTTGGCTGCGCTCGGTCGCTTTCCCGAGGCGCTCGACGCCTACAACCATGCTCTCGCCTTCTCACCCGGCAATTTGGGTTTGCACGCCGAACTCGGCGAAGTCCTGGTGCTCGAAGCTCATGGCACAGTGACCCCGGAGGCCGAAGCCGAATTCAACAAGGCCCCCGACGATCCTCGCTCGCGTTATTACGCGGCCGAGGCAGCGTTGCAGCGTGGCGACCCCAAGGCCGCCAAAGCCAAATTACAGGCCATGCTCGCCGATGCACCAGCCGATGCGCCATGGCGCCAGACCGTTGCCGATCGCTTGGCTGAGCTGTCGCAAACCGGCGGCACCGCGGCAGAAGCGCCTGTTGCCGGCTCTACCGCCACGGCTCCCGGCCCGACCGCGCGAGATGTCGCCGCGGCCCAATCGATGACGCCCGAACAGCGCCAAGCGATGATCCGCGCCATGGTTGCGGGCTTGGCGAACCGGCTCGAACAGCATCCCGACGACAAAGCCGGCTGGGAGCGGCTCGCTCACGCCTATGATGTGCTCGGCGAACCCGACAAGGCTGAGGCGGCGCGCGCGCGCGCTAAGGCGGCGGGGAGCAGTGTGGCGACACCGGCGGCGGTCGCCGCGGCTGGCGGCGCCGCATCAGCCGCTCCGAGCGCGGCTTCGTCGGCTTCACCGAGCGATGCGCAAGGGTGGATCGAACGCGCCCGCAAGCTGGAAGGCGAGGGGCGGGCCGCCGACGCAGTCGCGGCGCTAAAGCAAGGGAACGCGGCATTTCCCGGCAATTTGCCGCTGCTCGAGGCCTATTTGAACGCGCTCGCCGCCAGCCTCAAAGACGACAAGCCGACGCCGGAATTCGTCGCAGTCGCAACCCAGATCAACGCACTTGACGCCGCGCAGCCAGACGCTCTTTGGTACCTTGGGCTCGCCGCCGCGCAGAATGGCGACCGCTATCGCGCCGCGTCTTATTGGACCAAGCTGGTCGCCGAGTTGCAGCCGAGCGACCCGCAACGCGCGCTGGTGCAGCACCAGCTCGACGGCCTGCGCTGACCGAGCACCCTCTGCGGCAAAGCCGGAGCCTGGCGTTTCGACGGAGGGTGTGAATGTCGCTGGCGACCGGGCTGTGCCTTGTGACGGGAGCGACCGGGTTTGTCGGATCGGCGGTGGCGCGCGCCTTGCTCGGTGCCGGTCATAATGTCCGCGTTTTGGCGCGGCCGACCAGCAACCGCCACAATCTCGCCGAGCTTCCGGTCGAGATTGCGATTGGCGCGCTGGAGGACGCGGCGTCTCTCGCCAGCGCCGTCGCCGGCTGCCGATACGTGTTTCATGTCGCGGCCGATTATCGGCTGTGGGTCCCCGACCCGGCGGCGATGTATCGCGCCAATGTCGATGGCACCTGCGAGCTGATGCAGGCGGCGCTCACCGCCGGGGTCGAGCGCATCGTCCATACCAGCAGCGTTGCGGCACTTGGTCTCGTCCCCGGCGGGTCGGCCGACGAGGCGACCCCGAGCAGGCTCGATGACATGATCGGGCCCTACAAGCGCTCGAAATTCCTCGCCGAGCAAGAGGTCAGCCGCATGATCGCCGAACGCGGCCTGCCGGCAGTTATTGTCAACCCATCGACACCGGTTGGCCCCGGCGACATCAAGCCGACGCCGACCGGACGGCTGATCCTCGAAGCGGCCCGTGGTCATATGCCAGGTTTTGTCGATACCGGGCTTAACATCGTGCATGTCGACGATGTCGCCGCCGGCGAATTGCTCGCGGCCGAGCATGGCAAAATCGGCGAACGCTACATTCTCGGCGGTGAAAACATGTCGCTTGCCGAAATTCTCAGGCATGTGGCGCGCACGGTCGGCAAGCGGCCGCCGCGCTTTGAGGTGCCCTATACCATCGCCTTTGCCGCGGCCGCAGCCGGCGAGGTTATGGCACGCATCAGCGGGCGTGAGCCGTTCGCCACTCGCGACAGCGTGCGCATGTCGCGCAAGAAAATGTATTTCTCATCGGCCAAAGCCATGCGTGCATTGGGCTATAAACCCCGCCCGGCGCGCGAGGCGATCGCCGATGCGATCGCCTGGTTTAAAGCGAATGGCTATCTGAAGACCTGAGTTGGACTGTCGGTGCAGACCATTGATCCTCCGTGTACAATCGAAGCGACATGCTTCGAGGCACCTCCGTGTTCGGTTCGGTCGGCGTGGATCTGGCGAAGGAAACTCTCGAACATCACTAGCGACCAAAGGACTGCGCTGTGGTCGCGCAGCCCGCTTTCGTGTCGGTCGAGCAGCTTCGAGATTGCTTTCATATTGAAGAGACCGGAACTGCGTAAAACCGGCCCGTCTAAACTGTCGCGGATACGTGATCGCGATGATCCCCGAAACCATTGGGCAAGCGGGACCACAAAGCCTTGCTTCTGGCGGTAGAGAATGCTCGCGGGGACAAAGGGGCGGAGAGCTGATTTCAGCACATATTTTCCCTCCCCACCATGCAGCTTCAGCTGCGGAGGGAGGCGGGCAGCCCATTCAACAAGCGTATGATCAAGTAAGGGTACGCGTATCTCCAGGGAATTTGCCATACTGGCTCGGTCAACCTTGGTCAGGATATCGCCCGGCAAGTAGGTTTTGATATCCGCATACTGGACTTGCGATAGAGGATTATTACTGCCGGAATTAGACATGTGGGCGCGCAATATTTCTACCGCGCTGTAGTCCTGCAGGTCACGAAGGAGATCCCCACTATAGAGGGAGCGACGCAGTTGCTCGCTGCAGATGGAGACAGCTGAGAAGTACGCAGCCGGACTGTCCTGGGCCAGTTCCTGAAATGTCGCCTTGGCCCGTAATGGTCGGGGCGCCCAGTCGAGTTTTGGATACACCATACCCAGAGGCCCGAATAGTCGGGTGCGCAGGGCGTCTGGCATTAGGCGGCGGACGTGTTCCTCGAAAGAGTGCCAGCGATAGCGGCGATAACCGGCAAACAGTTCGTCTCCACCATCTCCCGACAACGCAACAGTCACATTTTCCCGCGCCATGGCGCTGACGCGCAAAGTTGGCATTGCCGAACTGTCTGAAAACGGCTCGTCATAAATTGTAGCCAAACGATCGATCAGGTCGAAAGCTTGCGGGTCGACATTTCTGACATAATGTTCCGTACCATAACGAGCCGCCATCTCGGCAGCATACCGGGATTCATCAAATCCACTGGTCTCAAAAGAAATCGCAAAAGTGTTGACCGGAACCGGGTTAAGCCTCGCCATCATTGCAACCACCGCGCTGGAATCGACCCCCCCGGACAGAAGCGCGCCGATTGGAACGTCGGCGATCATCCGAATCCGGACCGCTTCGCGCAGTCGCGTAATCAGTTCTTCTTCGGCTTCGGCCTTATTTATCGAGCTGTCATCTGAAAAGCGCAATCGCCAATAGGCCTTGGGTTCGGGTGCATCCGCGCCGCGGCGAACATGCAGACAGTGACCCGGTGGCAGCTTGCGAATGTGATAATAAATCGAGCGCGGATCAGGAACATAGCCGAGTGCGAAAAATTCCTCGATAGCCCGTATATCGAGCCGACGATCGACGGCCGGACTGCACAAGATCGATTTTAGCTCGGATGCGAAAAGCAAGCATCCGCCACGAAGCCAAGCATAATAGAGAGGCTTTTCGCCGAGTCGATCGCGCGCTAAAAAAAGGACCTTCTTGCGCTCGTCCCAAAGCCCGAAGGCGAATTGGCCGTTGAAACGATCGAGGCATGCCTCACCCCATTCCTCCCAGGCATGTACGATCACTTCCGTGTCGCAGCGAGTGCGAAACACGTGTCCCAGCGCGGTCAACTCGCTCATTAGCGATCGAAAGTTGAAAATCTCACCATTGAACACGACGCATACGGACCGATCCTCGTTGAAGAGGGGCTGAGCGCCTCCCTGGACATCGACGATCGCCAGACGTCGATGTCCCAGCCCAACCTCCGAACTGCAATAAAATCCCTGTCCGTCAGGACCGCGATGATCAAGTACAGCGGTCATCCGTTGCAATAATAGACAGTCGACAGCTTCATCGCCACCGTAATTGAAGATACCTGCAATCCCACACATCTGTCCTCGTGATCAAAATTGCAGTCTAATACGGTCACCGAATTGGTGCAGCACATATTCGAGGGAAAGGATGCGCGCGAGCTGCTCTGCATCTGCTATGCGATCAAGATAAAACAAATGCCGCATATACAGATTTTCGGCAGGCAACGCGGCCTTTCGATAAGGCCGCGCGAGATAGCCAGGCCAGTCATCGGCGCGTCGACTCAGATGTCTGAGACGATAGGTGTGTCGGCGCAGCCAAGGGGGCCGCAGATAGGTAGCATAGTCCGCAAACCGCCGGGATAAGGGTGGTGGGCTGTCGAAATTGTGACCATAGACCGACGAGTATCGCGCGAGGCGGTGATCGGCGCGCCGGATTAATTCAGCCTCATAAGCCCCGTGATTTTTCCAGGATAGCCGCAAAGCGCTCGCATGCTCGGTAATGCTCCGCTCGAGATATGGCATAGCCGTGAAACCGTACCGACTGCATAGGCTATCGACGGCTCCATCCCACGCACGGCAACGAAAGCTGTGATACAGCCATTCAACCGTGGGCCGCGTTAACAGCGACTCATCGGTCCCCAGGAGGTCTGCGATTTTTCTCTCCAACCCTTGATAGTAGTCTTCCCTATCGAAAACCTGCGTGCAGATCAGCGGATTGAACCGGCTATAGAAGCTCCATAGCAGTTCACGCACTGAGAATTGTCGGTCCAAAAGGTAAAAAAAATTACGAAAAATTTCGCCTCCCCCGCCGTTAAAAGCGATTGCGTTTCCATGGACCCGGCGCGCTGACTCGGAAATTTCTGCATTATTCTGAAATATACCAGCCCAACCACAGACATCTTGCGCAAGAAAGTTGCGATGGACCGTCACGGCGAAGTCTTCAGGACGGATGGGAGGCTGATGATTTTTGTCGATCACCGCAAGCGGGAAGCCCTCGGAACGCGCGATCGCGATGGCAAGGGATACATCCGCCTCGGCAGCATGACCATAGACAAAGACGCGCGGCTGTATGCCGTGACGGCGCATCCATGCCAGCATAAGACGAGAATCGTACCCGCCAGAAAGGGCACAACCAACACGATCGCCAAACACTTGAGCAGTGGCATGAAAATACCGGTCAAGCAACGCCATGCTCTGTTCGAGCGACTCAGCCCGAGATAATGGAGTGTATTTGCGGGTTACGCGCAATTTGGGTCGAGCAACATCCAGTCCTGCAGGACCAATGCGGATCGTGGCGCCAATTGGAGCCAGCGAAACCTCGTCAAACAAGGTGTCGTTACCGGAAACCACGCCGTTGAATACGTATTCGAAAGCACTCTGTTTTAATAATGTTAATTGATTGAGGGCCGAGCAGATCGCGTAAAAAGACGTTGAGACGATCGCATTCGCCAAATTATAAAATACATGGTATCCTCCAAATTGATCGAGCGCAATCTTGGTTTCTCCACTGCGCTTTATGATGGTGGCATAGTGACCCATCAAAGTGTCAGTTGCTGGTTTATCTTTTATGTTGTATAGCACATCCTTTGATATGACATTGATACCCCCCTCATGGATACACGTCCCGCAGATAAAAACGAAATCGCCGGCTCCATAACGTTCTAGCGCGAGCGATTTGTTCTCGATGCCCGGGTACGCGGCAAGCACGTAATCCGACGTCTGTACAATGTCCGGGGCGGAGAAGCCTATTTCTGCAAACGCCTGCTTCATTGCTTTAAACTCAAGAGAGCGGTCGTTATTTGGCTGAATGCGAATTAGAAAAAAGCCACTCACTGGCGATGCTCCCTTCTGAGCAAGCAATCGCTCGGTCTACCCGTCTCCGGATCTCAGCGACCTGGCCAGCGATCTACAATCGATTTGATCTCTGATGCTCCCCCAAAATCTGCTACCCAGCGAAATCGGCCTCCATCCTTTACCCACACCGAACCGTTCTCAAGTTCTCTGCCCCGTTCATCCTGGTTTCTTGAGACAACAAGGCATCCACCGTCGCGCATATATAGATGCAAATTCCCGACAGCCTTATACAGCTGAGCCGAATCGAAGTAGTCGAGATTTAAAACGTTGCTTGCACGAATCGCCCCAAATCTGCCATTCAGGCAAGCGGCATGGGTTAGGCAATTGAGCTTGATGACTGCAATCCCCGGCTCTCTCCTGGCCAACGGGTGAACAAGGGAGATCGGTGCCTCCGCGTGCATCGACCGGCGCAACCGTTTCATCCTCAAGTATTGTTGATTAAACCAATTGTTAGCGTGCTGCTCGTGGCGCTGCCGGGCAAGGCGCACACCGACGCGTCCCAGACGCACCATGATCGCTTCCCCATCTCCACCACGATATTCAATGATTGGACCCCATCTATAGCGCAGAAGGCTCAAATTGATGTCAGCAAGGAGCGCGGTCACGCATTCGCCAAAAGCGTGACGTAAGACTCGCAGAGCATCTACCGTCGTGATGCCGTCGGACGCACCCATATCAAGAAAGGTGAGGCCATTACGCAATGCTGGTGCGACATGGGCGCACAGCATTTCCTCAGTGCTTCGCAAGCGCCCGCGATTTGTGCGCTTCCAAGTGCCGCCGATCCGCACATCATGTAAAATCAGGCTGAAACGGTCGGCCTGTTCACACCCATGAGGTCCAGGGAATTCAAGCTGGCGTGAAATATCGACCAGCACTTCCGGGTCAAAGATGCACCTTGCCCTTAGGACCGGAAATTTCGGTATTAATCCTGGAACAACGAACTGTATCACACCTAAACATGCCTCGTCGTCTGCAGCTTCGTTTTTCTGTTAGGCTAGAGGGGTTAAATAATCGTTCTTGGAGAGACAGGATAAAATCTGATCGAGGATCAGGGAAAACCCGGCAAACATCCGCTCCTGGGAAAACGATTCGACGGCGCGTTGCCGATTTAGCTGGCCTAGCACATGACGACGTGCAGCGTTATTGAGTAACTCTTCCAGAGCTCTCGTGAATGCGGTGCAATCATCGCGCTCAACGACGAATTCTTTATTTTGCTCACCGAGTATATGCCTGATGTCGCCGACATCAACCGCCACAACCGCGCAGCTTGCCGCCATTGCTTCTAACAGAGCATTTGGCATTTGCTCAGTATCGGAGGAGATCGCGAATATGTCGAAGCTGCCGAGCACCGATTCGGGTGGCAGGTGGCCTGTAAACAATACCCGGTCCGCAATCCCAAGTACGCTTGCAAGCTGGGTCAAACCCGCACGCTCAACCCCCTCTCCGGCAATGACCAAGCGCACCTCTTTCGAGCGATCGAGCTTGGCAAATGCGTGCAGCAGCCGCCCAATATTCTTCTCCGGGCGAAGGGGAGCGACAGTTCCAACCACCAGCTCTCCGCTCTTTCGAGAGAAGCCAGGGATAGCGTCACGTTGAGGATTATCAAAACGCCTGACGTCGACTCCATTTGGGATGTACAGGACCTGCTCAGGTGGGAGTTTCCACACCTGACGCGCCAAATCTTCAAGCGTATGCGATGGCACAATCAACTTATCGCAGCGCATCAATGCAAAGCGGCGAAACACTACGCGCCGACGCAATTGATGATCGGCTTCACCCTTTCCGAAACCGGCCTCGATGTGTATGTGGCGTGTCATCCTAAGCAATCGGTTCGCCATTGCCCACTCGATCGCACCCCAATTATAGGTGATCAGAAGATCGGGTCGCAACCGCCACAATACTGCTGCACTATTGATCAATGTTGAGGCGAAGCCGTATTGCGTGCTGTGGAAGCTCACCCGGGCTATATCAATATGCGGGGCCAAGTTTGCGCCCGCTGCAAAATCTTGATCGAGGGCCACCACCGAATGGCGTAGGCGTATCCCAAAATAGTTTATTATGCGCGCCATCCGCAACGGCACTCCACCCATTCCAAAACTTGGGAAAACATGGAGAATGTGGTTCCCACGCTGAGCACCGCGAGTGGCTGTGGGACGAGTTGGAACCAGAATACGCGAGAGTTCGGCCGACCATGATTCTACCTGCGTTCTGACGCATGATATGCGTTTTGATAAAAATTTTTCTTCCTTTTCAGCCGTATGCACACCACCGCTCCGGCATCACCGCCATATCCCACTCTTTATGATACCGTAATGAAACTAATTCTGGCCGTGTCGCTTGGGTGGTGGAAATTTAAAGGTGGCGTAATCTCCTAATTTGCAACGCAAGACCCGGCGGTTGGCGCCACCGGAGGAGATCACGCCATGACAAATGATATCGCTATCGAGGCCGAGGTTCCATTG
>JAFAOB010000105.1 GCA_019238055.1 Alphaproteobacteria bacterium | reverse complement strand
CGGCGGGCTTGTCTTTATGGGCGGCACCAACGACCGCTACTTCCGCGCGTTCGATGCGTCGAACGGCAAGATCCTGTGGCAATTCCGCACCGGCTCGGGGGTGATCGGCGTGCCGGTATCGTTCGCGGTCGATGGCAAGCAATATATCGCCGTGCAATCGGGCTGGGGTGTCGACTCCGCACGTATGCAAGCGCGTCTGAACCTCGTCCGGCCATTTCAGTTCCCGGATGTCCCGCAAGGTGGTGCGATTTGGGTGTTCGCGCTCGAGTAGACCGGGAGGGTCGACGAGATTGGCGCGGCTGCCTCACCCTCGCCGCTGCGTCGGGAGGGCGGTGTGTGCCGGCCAAACGCTAGGCTGTCATAGCTGTTCGAGGCTGGTGAGAGCGGTCGCCCGGGCATAGTTCTCCCTGCCCGGGCTGCTGCTCCCTCGAGAAGTTGGTTGTGGAGTGTGTCTCTGATCGTCTGATCCGACCTTGTCACGACAGCTGACGAGAAACCGGCGGTCGATCCTCGCCTACCCAACGACGATAGCGGTCGGGATTAGCGGTATTGGAACCGAAGCGCTATCAATCGTGTTTGGATTTGCGTTGGGCATGGGGGTTCGGCGAGGCCAAACAGGTTTTCTTGCGAACCGGCCCGGTCTGGATCTGCTAAACTCCAACGCATCATGGACCCGCAGCCACAGCTTCTCCCGAGAGCCTCGACCGGGGTTGCCGGGATTGACGAGGTGCTCGGCGGCGGCTTTGCCCGCGACCGCCTGCATCTCATAGAAGGCAGCCCGGGAACCGGCAAAACCACGATCGCTCTGCAATTTCTGCTCGCCGGAGCGGCGCAGGGCGAAACCGGCATGTATGTCGGCCTCTCCGAAACCGCGACGGAATTGCGCGACGGGGCGCGCTCGCATGGCTGGACAATCGACGGCAATATCGAGATTTTCGAGCTTGTACCACCGGAAAGCGTGTTCGACCCCGATCACCATCAGAGCCTCCTTTATTCCTCCGATCTTGAGCTCGGCGAGGCAATACAACGCATTTTGGGGGCAATCGGCCGGCTAAGGCCTAAGCGCGTCGTCATCGACAGCTTATCGGAGATCCGCCTTTTGGCGCAGAGCTCGCTGCGCTATCGCCACCAGATCTTGGCACTCAAGTATTACTTCACTCAGAATCAGTCGACGGTGCTTCTGCTCGATGATATGACCGCGGAAAGCTCGGACTATCCGGTTCACAGCATCGCGCATAGCGTCACCCATCTCGACCGGCTCTCGCCGCTCTATGGGGGTGAGCGCCGGCGCCTGCAGGTCGTCAAAGCAAGGGGCCAGAGTTTTCGCAGCGGATATCACGATTTCACGATCGTCAGCGGCGGCGTGCGAGTATTTCCGCGCCTCATCGCCGCCGAGCACCGTCATCCGTTTGTTGGGACCATGGTGTGCAGCGGCATCAATGAGCTTGACACTCTGCTCGGTGGTGGCCTTGCCCAGGGTTCCAGCACGCTCGTGATTGGTCCCGCCGGCACCGGCAAGACCTTGCTGTTATTGCACTATATCGCTGCCGCCGTGGCGCGCGGCGAGCGCGCCGCGTTTTTTGCATTCGACGAGGAGCTGGGGCTGTTGATCTCGCGTGCCAAAGCACTCGGGTTTGACCTTGCCGCGATGCGCGAAGCCGGCCAATTGTTCATCGAACAAATGGATGCGGCCGAGCTGTCGCCGGGCGAGTTCGCCCATCGTGTGTGCGCCTGCGTCGACCGCGAAAACATCCGCATGGTCGCGATCGATAGCCTCAACGGCTACCAGGCGGCGATGCCGGAAGAGCAGTACTTGATACTGCACCTGCACGAATTGCTGCAGTATCTGAACCGGCAGGGCGCCTCGACCTTTTTGAGCGTGGCGCAGCACGGCGTGATCGGTGATATGCGGCAAACGATCGATGTCACCTATCTCGCCGATACCGTGATCACATTGCGCTTTTTTGAGGCACAGGGCCGCGTCCATCGGGCGATATCGGTCATCAAAAAGCGAACCGGCAGTCACGAGAACACAATCCGCGAATTTACGATCGACGGGCGCGGCATGACGATCGGCCCGCCGCTCGAAGAATTCGAGGGCGTGCTGACCGGTGTGCCAACCTATATCGGGCCGGGCGCCCCGTTGCTGCGGAGTTTCCGATGAGAGAGCGGAGGCCAGGATCGATCGAACGCACCCTGATCCTGGCGCCGCGCGGGCGCGATGCCGCGGTTGCCGAGAGCATCCTGCACGATACCCAATTGCAATCCACGATCTGTGTCGACATGGCCGACCTGGTCCACCAGATCGAGTGCGGCGCCGATGCCGCGATCCTCACCGAGGAGGCGACGCGAAATGGCGAAATCCGCGCCTTGACCGAGTGGGTCGCCGCCCAGCCCCCATGGTCGGATTTTCCGTTTATCATCCTGACGGTGCATGGCGGCGGGCTCGAGCGCAACCCTGGTGCGGCGCAACTGACCAAAGCGCTCGGCAACGTCACGTTTCTCGAGCGCCCATTTCATCCGACGACCCTGATTAGCGTCGTGCACACCAGTCTGCGCAGCCGTCGGCGGCAATACGAGTGCAAGCGGCTCAATGACGAGCTCGAAGCCCGCGTCGCCGAGCGCACCCGCGAACTCGCCGCCGCCAATCGCCAATTGTTGGGACAGATCGAAGAGCGCGAGCGGGTCGAGGCTACCCTGCGCCAAATGCAGCGACTCGAGGCGGTGGGCCAGCTAACCTCGGGTGTCGCACATGATTTTAACAATCTGTTGACCGTGGTGCTCGGCAATCTGATGCTGATCGAGGAGGAGCTTGCCGTCGCGACGATCGATGGCAAGCTGGCGCAACGGCTGTCCGCCATTCGCACGGCAGCTGAGCGCGGCGCCAAACTCACCGATCACTTGCTGTCGTTCTCGCGCCGACAGCGGTTGCAGCCGCGCCCGCTCGATCTTAATGAGACATTGACCGGCATGCGCGATTTGCTGCAGAGCACGATTGGCGGCAGCATTGAGATCGAGACGCAATTTCAGCCCGGGCTGTGGCCGGCTTTGGCCGACCCGGCGCAGCTCGAGCTGGCGGTCCTGAACCTCGCGCTCAACGCCCGCGACGCGATGGAGGTTGGCGGTCGGCTTAGGCTTATGACCGGCAATGTTACGCTCGGACCTCCATTCTATCCGGAGGAGCCGGCTGCTGGGGATTATGTCGAGGTCTGCGTCTCCGACACCGGGACAGGCATGAGCGAGGAGGTACGTCGGAAGGTTTTCGAGCCTTTTTTTACGACCAAAGAGGTCGGCAAGGGGTCCGGCCTCGGCCTGAGCCAAGTCCTTGGCTTCGCGCAGCAATCGAAGGGCGGTGTGCGGATCGAGTCACGCCTCGGCCAAGGGACCGCCGTTCACATCTATCTGCCATGTGCCGCCGCCAAAAAGGTGCGACGCAACCGGCCGATGCAGCGCAAGGGCACGGATCGCGGCACCATCAGCCGTCACTTGCTGCTGGTCGATGATGACGGCGCAGTGCGCGAGATCACCGCCGCAATGTTGAGAGAACTTGGTTATTCGGTCATTGAGGCCGGCAGTGCCGGCGCCGCCCTCGACCTGCTCGAACGCGACCGCAATATCGATCTGGCGATTGTCGACTTCGCGATGCCGGGCATGAACGGCATCGAATTGGCGCGTCGCCTCAGACAGCTGCGCCCGGTCTTGCCGATCCTGTTCATCACCGGTTTTGTCGACCACGCCGCGTTGGTCGGCGTCGGCAAGGCCGAGATTATCGGCAAGCCCTTTACCCTTGGTGACCTCGCCGACAAGCTTGCCCTGACACTTGCCGCCGGCCGCTCCACCAGCTTTGTCAGCCTCAGCGGTTGAGCCCTAAAAATGCGGAGCGCCGAGCGTCTCAGCCAGTGTTTCCGTGCCTGACGCCGGTAACGGAACGGCTGGCAAAACGCTAACGGGTCAGGGCATAGCTGAAGCAGTTGCGCGGCTCGGGGCTGACATTGGGATGGACCAGCCAGCGCCGCAGAATGCCTTCGCGAGCGAGGCCGGCCTTTTCCATGACTCGCGCCGAGGCAAGATTTTCGGTATCGCAGACGGCCCCGATCCGCCACATCTCCGGCTCACTGATGGCCCAGCGCGCCGCCGCTCTCAAAGCCTCGGTCATCAGCCCGCGGCGCCAGAACGGGCGGGCCAAGACATAACCGCAATCGACCCGGTGCGGCTCGGGACGACGCAAATCAAAGGCGCCCAGGAGCCAGCCCTCGGTGCGGCCGACAAGCACATAGTGCGTGCGACGTCGGGTGGCATGGCAAGGCAGCGGGCGATATAGGTCTCTGTATCGGAGAGCCTCTGGTGCGGCCGCCAGCTGACATAGCGCACGACCTCCGGGTCCTGGGCGTAGCCGACAAAGATCGCGGGCGCGTCGTTGCGGGTGATCGGGCGCAGGATCAGCCGATCGGTCTCCAGGCGCTCGGGCAGCACGATATGCTTCCGGACGAGGCTCGGATCGGTCAGATCACATAGTCCGGCAGGCTCTGATCCATCTCCAATGCCGGCACCCGTCCATGTGACCAAGCGACGATGCGCGCCGGCACGCCGGCAACAGTCGCCCGTGGCGGCACATTGCTCAACACGACGCTGCCGGCGCCGACCTTGGCCTCGCGCCCGATCTCGACATTGCCCAGCACCTTGGCGCCGGCGCAGAGCAGCACTCCGTCGCGTACCTTTGGGTGACGGTCGCCGCGCTCCTTGCCGGTGCCGCCCAACGTCACCTCGTGCAGGATCGACACGTCATTGCCGATCACAGCGGTCTCGCCCACGACAAGGCTGGTGGCATGGTCGATGAATACCCCGTTGCCGATCGGGACGGCCGGATGGATGTCGACCGCGAACACCTCGGAGACCCGGCTTTGCAGAAAATGCGCGAGATCGCGGCGGCCGCGGCGCCACAGCGAATGACCAATGCGGTGCCATTCGAGCGCGTGAAAGCCCTTGTAGTAAAGAAAGGGCGTCAAGTAGCTTTCGGCCGCCGGGTCGCGGGTGCGGATCGCGGCGAGATCGGCGGTGGCCGCGGCGACGATCGCCGGTTCGTCGGCCATCGCTGCCCCGACAAGTTCCGCAAGACGCTCGGCCGCTGCCACCGGATCGGCGAGTTTATGGGCGAGCAAGGCACCGAGTGCCGCGGCGAAAGCGTCGTGGCGCAGCACCACGCGGTCGACCATGCCCGCCAAAATGGCCTCGTCCGCGGCCGCGCGCATGGCCTCGGCGCATAGCGCCCGCCATACCTCAATTTCGCGCGATGAGGCGATCTGGGACCGCGATTCGGCGACGGCTGGGGTGGCAAAGCCAATATCGTTCATAGGCGATTCGCTCCATTTCACGGTAGCCTAGCATGGTTGACGCACAAAGCGACAGGCGCCATGCAAAAGCCCCATTGTTGCAATGCACCGCTGGCGGGCTCGTAGGACCCGACAAGGAGACCAACAGATGGCGATGACCGATCGCTTCGATCTTCCTGTGACGGCGGCCTCGGCCGAGGCGGTGGCCGAATACATCGCCGCCGTCGATCTGCTTTTGTCGGCCAATATCGGAGCCGATGCTCGGCTCGAGCGGGCGGTCGCCGCCGATCCCGATTTCGCGCTGGCCCAGATCGCGCGCGCCAGGCTCTTGCAACTGCAGGCGCGAATACCGGAAGCGCGGGCCTTGGCCGAGCGCGCCGAGCGGCTGGCGAAGCACAGTTCGGCCCGCGAGCGCCGGCATGTTGCGATGATCGCCTGCGCGATCCGCGGCGAGGCGGGCACCGCATTGTCGCTGGTTCGCGAGCACGCGGCTGAATTTCCGCAGGACGCGCTGCCGTTGTCGCTCGCACTTGGCGTCTTCGGGCTGCTCGGGTTCAGTGGACAGCGCGACCATCATGAGGCGCAACTGGCTTTGCTCGAAGAGCTGGCGCCATATTGGCCAGAAGATTGGTGGTTTTTGGGATATCTCGGCTGGGCTCGGATCGAAACCGGTGGCGTAACGGAAGGCACCCGGCTCGTCGAGCGCTCGCTGATGCTAAATCCGCGCAACGCCCATGGCGCGCATCAGCGTGCGCATGGCTTTTTCGAAGCTGGCGATGCCGAGGGCGGCGCCGCGTTTCTGATGGGCTGGCTGCCGGGCTACGAGCGCGCCGGCCATCTGCATTGTCATCTGTCATGGCATTTGGCGTTGTTCGAACTGGCGCGCGGCAATAGCCGGCACGCGGCAGCGATCTATCGCGACGCGATCCGACCGAGCGTCGCACTCTCGGCGCCGATGCTGAGTCTGGCGGACTCTGCATCCTTCTTGTGGCGCTGGCAGATTTACGAGGCGAGCCCCGCGCTTGGCGCGGAATGGGCCGAAGTCACGGCCCACATCCGCCGGCATTTTCCGCATGCGAGCCTCGCCTTTGCCGATGTGCATGCCGCATTGGCCGAGGCGGCGGCCGGCGACGATCGGGCTTTGCAGGACCGGATCGCCGGGTTACGGGATTTGGCGGGCGCGGGACGGCTCCCATCAGGGGAGGTGGCCTCCGCCTCGTGTGCTGCCGTTGATGCGTTAGCGCAATCCCGATGAAGCTGCCCATATCCTTGAAGACGCTCGCTCTGATCTGCCGCGCATCGGCGGCAGTCACGCGCAGCGCGAGGTGTTCGAGGATACGCTGATCGTCGCGGATATCCGGGCGGGACGACGCGACAAAGCCGTTTCGCTGCTGCGCGCGCGCTTGGCGCGGCGGCCGTCGCGTCGTGACCGGGAATGGCTGCAGCAATGCTCGCTCGCATAGGAAGTGCAGAGGAGGATTGCCCTGTCGCCGCGGTCAGCGCCGTTGCGGGGCGGCGCGGCCATCATCGTGCCAACGCAATTGATAGCGAAGCTCGCAGCATTTGCCGTCATTGGTAAAGACGCGCGACTCGCCGGCGATTAGCGTCAACGCCAAGCGAACCGCGATCATCCCCCATCCGAGATGTTCGGGCATCGCGATCGGCGCCTCCACTTCCCCGCATCTGCCCGCGCAGGATAGCCGCTGTCACATTTCTTTCATAACCTGCGCATAGGAGATAACAGCAAACAACGCCGTACCTCCGATAATGTTGCCGAGCAGGACTGGAGCGATAAAATCGGCGAGCATCTGGCCAAAGCCAAATTGGCCGTTCAGGACCAACAGAAAACCCTCGACGCTGCCGGCCACGATATGGGTAAAGCCGAAGATCGCAATCAAGTAGGTGTTCATTGTAATGACAAAGAACTGGGCGCCTTCGGCGCTCGGGATCAGCCAAACCATCCCCGCGATCAGGAACCCGGCGCCAATCCCGCGGCACAGCATCTCGACCCAAGCGAGCGTCATCGTTGAGCGGCTGAGTTCGATCATGGCAGCGCGCAATTCGGGGGACACCGCCGGCGTGATCGTCCAGAACAAGGCGGCGACAAAGGTGCCGGCCATATTTGCAATAAACACGACACTCCACATACGCGCCAATCGTCGCAAGTTGTCCGCCGTGAACTGTGCGACAACGGGCAGTACGACGGTGACTGTGTTTTCAGTAAAAAGCTGTTGGCGGGCCAGGACAACGATCAGGAAGCCGACCGAATAACCAAAGCCGCTGACCAGCGGACGCCACGAGGCTTTGGGCAGATGGAGCCAAAGCACCGCCTCGGCCAATAACGAAAAACTGATCGACAATCCGGCCGCAACTCCCGACCACCATAGCGAGATGATCGGACGTTCCATCTCGGTTTCGCCTTCGCGGCGGACGATTTCGTAAATGACCGGCGTGCGCAGGCGCGCCCGATCCTCGATGTCCTCAATTTCACGTTCGGTGACACCGGGCGGCAGTTCCTCCGGAGGGCCCTCGGCCTGGTCCGCCTTAGCGCGATCGTCTTCTTCGGGTGGGTTGATCGACCCTGCCATCAATTCAATCCATTGTTGGGAATAAGCAGGCGACTCAGCGGACGCCGCCCGTTAGAGACGAACGCCACCAGGCACCCACATGTTACCCAAGCTGCTTGCTGCGAGCGTCCGCCTCGGCAACCTCGAGCAGCTTCGGTACCGGAGCGACCGTTTCAGATCAGATCCGATGCCACGGATCTTGACACTTTGATTACCGCACTTATCCTCATATCCTGCATAACCGATGGCCGGGCAGTTTCGCCCGGCTTTTCCGGGACCTTAAAATGCTCATTTTGAGCATAAGGAGAAAGACGTGCTGGAGACCGCGACCCCAAGCCCTGCATCCGCGTTGCCATTGCCCGAAATCTATGCGCGTGTCGAGCGGCACATTCCCGCCTTCGAATGGCCGATCCTGGCCGACGACATCGGCGAAATTCTGCGGTTGAAACGCCAGCGCAACGCGGTCGTCCTGGCGCACAACTACCAGACCCCCGACATCTTCCACACCGTGGCCGACATTGTCGGCGATAGTCTGGCGCTGGCGCGCGAGGCCGCGCGCACCGATGCCGATGTGATCGTGCTGGCTGGCGTCCATTTCATGGCCGAGACAGCCAAATTGCTGAACCCTGGAAAAACCGTGCTGATCCCCGATCTCGAGGCCGGCTGCTCGCTCGCGGCGTCGATCACCGCAGCCGACATCCGGCTGATGCGCGAGCGTCATCCGGGGGTGCCTGTTGTCAGCTATGTCAATACATCGGCTGAGGTAAAAGCCGAATCCGACATCTGCTGTACGTCGGCGAACGCCAAAAAAATCGTCGAAGGACTTGGCGCACCCCGCGTCATCATGCTTCCCGACGAATATCTAGCGCGCAATACCGCGGCCCAGACCAAGGTCGAGATCATCGCCTGGAAGGGACATTGCGAGGTGCATGAGCGCTTCACCGCCGAGGATGTCAGGAGTGTGCGCGAAAGCCATCCGGGGATCGTGGTGCTGGCGCATCCCGAATGCCCGCCCGATGTCATCGCGGAATGCGACTTCACCGGCTCGACCGCGGCCATGGCCGATTATGTCGGCAAACAACGACCCGCGCGCGTCGTGCTGCTGACCGAATGCTCGATGAGCGACAATGTGGCGCTGCAATACCCCGAACTCGAGTTCGTGCGGCCATGCAATCTGTGTCCGCACATGAAGCGCATCACCCTGCCAAAGATTAGGCGGGCGCTCGAGACGATGTCGCATGAGGTTACGGTCGATCCGGAGATCGCTGTCCGTGCGCGTCGGGCGGTCGAACGCATGATGGCGTTCGGCTGACGCCGAGGGGAGCCGGTGATGGCGATGCGGTCGGAAACACTTCAGAGGATACGCGGAACCGGCGCTGCGGGAGGCCAGAAGCTGTCCGAGCAGCTTACGGCGCCCCTTGCCCGGCCTTGTGCCGGGCATCCACGTCTTCGCTGGATCGGCCGAATGACCGAAAGTCGTGGATGGCCGGGTCAAGCCCGGCCAAGGGGTCAGCAGGCTTGGTCGGCCTCTTCCCAGACGCATGCCGTGGAAAGAGCTTGGCGATGGTGATGCGGCTGATCATCGAACCAATTGTCCGTGCGGCGCTGCTGGAGGATTTGGGCCGCGCTGGTGACATCACCAGTGACGCGATCGTACCGGCAGAGGCGCAAGTCGAGGCGGTGATTGCGGCGCGTCAGCCGGGGATCATCGCAGGGCTCGAAGCCGCTCTGCTCGCCTTCGAATTGGCCGAGCCGGCGCTTCGCATCGAGCGCCTGCGTGCCGATGGCGCCCGTGTCGCTCGCGGCGATCTCGTTGCCCGCATCGCCGGCCCGGCGCGCGGGGTTCTCGCCGCCGAGCGGACAGCGCTCAACCTCGTGAGCCGGATGTCCGGGGTGGCGACGGCGACACGCGCCTTGGCCGATGCAATCGCCGGCTCGAAGGCCAAGATCGTCTGCACCCGCAAGACCACACCCGGTCTGCGCACCTTGGAAAAAGAGGCGGTGCGGCTCGGCGGCGGCGCCAATCATCGCTTTGGCCTCGATGATGCGATGCTGATCAAGGACAATCACTTGGCGTTGGCGGGCGGAGTGAGGCCGGCGCTCGAGCGCGCTCGCGCATATGCCGGACATCTGGTCAAGATCGAACTCGAAGTCGACACGCTCGATCAACTCGCCGAAGCGCTTGCGGTTGGCGTCGACGCACTCCTGCTCGACAATATGAGCCCGCCGACCTTGCGCCGTGCCGTAGCGATGGTCGAAGGCCGCGCGGTGACCGAGGCCTCGGGACGCATCAGTCCGGATACCGTCGCCGAGGTCGCTGCCACCGGCGTCGATCTGATCTCCTCAGGCTGGATCACGCACAGCGCGCCGATCCTCGATCTCGGCCTCGACATCGCCTAATAGGGCTCGGGAGGCGAGACAAGTGCAGGAAGGGAGAAGAATCTCTAAACTTCCAGAGGGCACAACGCTGTCGCCGCGACGAACTGCCGTTCAACCGGCGCCAAAGCAGTGTTCATTGCCGGGAAAGCGGCGGGCCCGGACGTCCGCGGCATAGGCTTCGGCCGCGGCCGCGATCAGCGGCGCCAATTCGGCATAGCGCTTGACAAAGCGCGGGGTAAATTCGGTGAAGATGCCGAGCAGATCGTCAATCACTAGGATCTGGCCGTCGCAGGCGGGCGAGGCGCCAATGCCGATCGTCGGCACCGGCACCCGCTCGGTAATCGCACGGGCGACCGGCTCCAGGGTGCCTTCGATGACGATCGAAAAGGCACCGGCCTCGGCAATCGCGACGGCATCGGCCATAACGCGTTCAGCCTGTTCACGGCCGCGCCCCTGCACCCTGAACCCGCCGGCAGTATTGACCGACTGTGGCATCAACCCGACATGCCCCATGACCGGCACGCCGCGTCGGGTCAAAAATTGCACCGTCTCGGCCATTTCGGCGCCGCCTTCGAGCTTGACCGCGGCACAGCCGGTTTCAGCCATAATCCGGGCCGCATTGCGAAATGCCTGATGCGCCGATTCCTGATAGGCGCCAAACGGCAAATCGACAACGACCATAGCCTGCGACGAACTGCGCATCACAGCGCCGCCATGCGCGATCATCATGTCGACCGTGACCGGCAGGGTGCTGTCGAACCCGTAAACGACCATGCCGAGTGAATCGCCGACCAGCATGAAATCGACATGCTCGTCGAGCAGCCGGGCGATGGGTGCGGTATAGGCGGTCAATCCGACGATCGGCAGCCCGCCCTTGACAAAATCGCCGATGCCGCGCCGCTTGACCCGGCCGGAGCCTGTTGACTGTGCGCTCATCCCCGCCTCCTCAGGCGCGAATGTAAGTCAAGCAGCGGGCGAGTTACTACTGACTTGATCGGGCCTTAAGCGCCTTCTCGAAATTATCGGGGGGGCGGGGCGTAGGTCGGCGAGCTCGACCCGGTCGAGTTGGTTTCGTCATTGCGCTGTCCGCCAGCGGCTTGGCTTTTGCTGCCGACCGATTGACCGGGATGGCGAAGAACATTTCGCTGGTGTTTTGTCCCGAGCGGTCCGGCATATGGAGACTTCATGGTCGCCGGCGATCCCGCGGCCGGACCCGAGGTGACCCCTTGCGCCGGGCCCGGGCTGCCGGCTTGATTGGTCTGGGCATAAACCTGAGTTGACAGCAGTAATGTTGCGGCGATTGCGAGCGCCTTGCTGAGCATGCGTTTTCTCCCGACAGCATTGTTAGGGATGCTCACACCAACGGTGATACGCCGGCCCGGTTCCAGCCAATTCAGCGATATCGTCTAAACGGCTTTGGTGCCAGGCTGGCCTCCGCGGGTCTTTGCATCAGGCCGCGACCAAAACAGGTTCACGGTGCCGGTGACACATGCTCCGATGCGCGGCGTACCACCGCCGAATGCTGGCGATAGACGAATTCGGGGGCGGGGAGGGCGGTTTCGGTGCGGGCCGCAGCCAGCAGTTCGTGGTCGGGAGAGAGGGCGCAAGCGGGGTCGGTCCGCGCCGCGTCGCCGGTCAATGCGAAAGCCTGGCAGCGGCAGCCGCCCCAGTCGATCTCGCGCCGTTCGCAGCCACGGCACGGATCGGGCATCCAATCAGTACCGCGAAAACGGGCAAAGGCCGGGTCATTATGCCAAATCTCGGCGAGGCTGGCGGCACCGACATTGGGAAAGCGCATTCCGGACAGGGTTTCGGCGGCATGGCACGGCAGCACCGTGCCCGAGGGGATGACGTTCAGAAAGCGTCGGCCCCAACCACCCATGCACGCCTTCGGGCGGCGGGCATAGTAATCAGGCACGACGTAGTCAATTACCATGACACCCTTGAGCCGGACGCGAGCGGCTTCGACGAGCGTCGTCGCCTGTGCGAGTTGCTCGCGGCTGGGCAACAACGCGGCGCGATTCTTTAGCGCCCAGCCATAATATTGCACATGGGCGATTTCGAGCCGGTCGGCGCCAAGCTGCAGCGCCAATTCGATCATGTCTTGGAGCCGGCCGAGATTTTGCCGGTGGACGACTGCATTGACCGTCAATGGCAGTCCGGCGTCGCGCACCAGTTGCGCCGCGCGATACTTTTGGGCTTGTGCGCCGGCCAGCCCGGCGACCCGATCGCCCTGACCGGGATCGGAATCTTGCAGGCTGAGCTGGACATGTTCGAGACCCGCCCCGGCGAGAGCCGCCATTCGTGCAGCGTCGAGCCCGATGCCGGAGGTGATCAGATTGCCATAAAGGCCGGCTTGAGCAGCATGAGCGACGAGGCTGGCGAGATCACGGCGGGCCAGCGGCTCGCCACCGGAGAAATGCACTTGCAGAACGCCGAGTGCTGCCGCCTCGCTCAGCACCCGTCGCCAGGCCGCAGTGTCGAGCTCGGTGCCCGCCCGCTCCAGCGCCAATGGGTTCGAGCAATACGGGCAGCGCAGCGGGCAGCGATGGGTCAGCTCGGCAAGCAGCGCCAACGGCGGCTCGACCGCAGTTGATGTCGCGATCATTGGCGCAACACTTTTTTGTCGACCAGATCCTGAAGCATAGTCAGCACATCGCCGGCGATCACCTCGCGCGGCGCCTGGTATTCGCGGCCGAGCTGGTCAATGATGGCATCGGCGTCGCGCACCCCGTCGATGAGCTTGAGCACCGCGACCGCCTGCTCGTCAGGGAGTAGCAGCCGCTCCGGCGCCAGCACGACCCAGGCCTGTCTCGTCTCGTCGAAACGAAATCTGGCATGGGCGGCAAAGCGCAGCACGCTGCCGCCGTCGACCTTGGTGCTGCCGGTCACCGCTAGGGTCCTGGGACGAACGCGCCCGGCGGAATCATCCCGGGCGCGACATAGGCAAGATAAAGCGCGTCGAGCTGCACCCACAGCACGTCGCATTTGAAGCGCAGGGTATCGAGGATTTGGGCCTGTTTTTCCGGTGTGTCGGCATGCTCTTTGACATAAGACAATGCGAACGCCACATCGGTCGGTGCTTGGGTGAGGCGCGGCGTGAAGTAAGCGAGCGTGTCGGGGCTGATAAAATCGTAATTGCGCAGCATGCCCTCGACGCGCTCATGAATGATCTGCGGCGAGAACAACTCGGTCAGGCACGAGGCAACCGCCTCCAATAACGACCGGTCGCGTACGAAATTCACATAAGCATCGACTGCAAATCGGGTTGCCGGCAACAGCCCGCGGGTCGAAATGACATAATCGCGGTCGAGACCGAGCCCTTCGGTCAATTTCAGCCAGCGGGCGATACCGCCGGTGTTCTCGTCGTCGCCGTCGTGATCAAGGATGCGGCGGCGCCATTCGCGCCGCAATGCCGGGGTCGGCAAGCGGGCGATCAGGTAGGCGTCCTTGGCCGGGATCCGGGCCTGGTAATAATACCGGTTCAGCGCCCAGGCCTGCAGCTGGCCGCGGGTCAGCTTGCCGTCCCGCATCATGTGATGGAATGGATGCTGGTCGTGGTAGCGCTCGGCGCCAATCGCGCGCAATTCGGCTTCGAGCTGGTCGGGGGTCAGCAGAGTTGCGGGGACCGTAGCAATCGGGCTCACAACCTCACCTCCATCCCGTCATAGGCGATCTCCCATCCGGCTGTCTCGGCGATACGCCGCTCGGGCGAATCTTCGAGGAGGACCGGGTTCGAATTGTTTATGTGGATAAAGACCCGTCGCTGCACGCCGAGGTCGCGGAATGACGCGATCGCCCCTTCATCGCCTGACATGCTGATATGACCCATCCGCCTTCCGGTCTTGTCGCCGATGCCCATTCGGATCATCTCGTCGTCCCGCCACAAGGTGCCGTCGAAAAACACGAGGGAACTGCCGGCGAGCCGTTGCCGCAACGGCTCGGTCATCCGGGCGCAGCCGGGAATAAAGAAAAATCGGCCGCCCTTGGCCGTATCGATGAGTTCGAGCCCGATCGCGTCTCCGGCCTCGCTTACCCCCGGGTCGCGCCCGCCCTCTTCGAGGTAGAGCGGCACCTTGCCGGGTACCGCGAAGCCGCGCACCGCAAGACCCGAATCCCCGGATGCGCCGGCAAGCTCGCGGATTTCGCCGAGTGGCACTTCACGCTTGTCGACATAGTCGGGCGCCAGGACCCCAAAGATCGGGTTTGCGGCGATCACGTCGAGCACCGGCCGCGGCGCGTACAGCGTGAACCGGTGATGCTCGCGCAGATGCAATAGACCGGCGATGGCATCGACATCGCCGCCGGTCACGACTACGCCCGCAATCGGCGACGAGCGCAGCCCATTGCGTGGGTGCAGGACGGGTGTCGCCTCGATTTGCAGACGCAGATCGGGCGACGCGTTCAGCAGAAACCAGTCGCGGTCATTGGCTGACACAGCGAGCGAGGCTTGTGTGCGGGCGCGGGCCCGCGGACTGCCCCGCCGCGCTTCACGACACGCCGGCGCATTGGAGTTCCATTGCGGGAACCCGCCACCGGCCGCGGCTCCGAGGACGACCGCGTGCAACATCGGACCCCCCGGCGATGTTGGCCGGCATTAGCGAAGAACCGCGGGTCAAACCTCTGCGCAAGCGTAGCAGTTGATCTCCATTCCGACCGCGATCTCGACGATAACCGGTGTCTTCCACTTCATGGCATTCCTCCAATCCCCTGTTTGCCAATGCGAGGCTAAGTCAGCTGCTTCCCCCTGTCAATCAACAACCCCAACCTCCCGGCTGAGGTGGTGTCAGGTCGCCCGCGCGGCAGTTAATCGCCTCTTGGTTCGCCGGGCCGATGCTGGTATCTGTTCTGATCCGGCAAACCGGCTGCGGATGCGTTGATACGGGGCGGTGTTTGCGCTGAACGAGTCGCGGCTAAAGCCGGGTCCATCGAAGCCAACAATTGAGGGGAGGATCGGATGGCCATATTTACCCACGTCACCGTCGGCACGAATGACCTTGCAAAAGCGCGAGCCTTTTACGACAGCGTGCTGGCGCCGCTGGGATTAAAGCGGTTGAACGACCTCGGCGACAACGGGTCGATCTGGGGTGAAAGCGACCCGGAATTCTTTGTGCTGAAGCCGGCCAACGGCCAACCGGCGACTCATGCTAACGGCGGAACGATCAGCTTTGTCGCCCCCAGCCGGGCCGCAGTTGCCGCATTTCACCGGGCTGCTCTTGCCGCAGGCGGAAAAGACGAAGGTGCGGTCGGTCCGCGGAGCTGGAAGCCGAACGCCTATGCCGGCTACGTCCGTGACCTCGACGGCAACAAACTCGCTGCTTACTGCTTCAAGGCGGAATAGCCGGAAAGATTGGCGGGTCAGCCGCGCGAACCAATAGAGGGGACAGTCCCGCGGGTTGACGCGCCCGCCCGCTGCGGCTTGCAACCGATCCAGAGACCGTCTCTTCTGCCATTGACGCGTTTGCGCTTTTCGCCCATAACGAGTGGCACGGGCTGGCTGGGACATTGCGGGCGTCATTGCTGCTGATCGCTGAGTCCGCTTCCAACTGAGATCGCGGCCACGAAAATTAATTGCGCCCCACTAATTGCCGCCCGTCAGTGGGCAATATGCAGCGACTGCCCGGGAGAAACAGGAAATTCAGACGATATCAGAGGTGGTGTGGGTAGTCGCGCGATTGGCAGGCTTTTTCGATCGGGGTGCAATCGTGGTCGCCGCCAAGCCGCAATGAAATGGTTATGGCTGGTTGTATCGACGATCGCGCTCTTATTGCCGGTAGCCACAGGCCGAGCCGCTGGGGTTTCTGCGATTATCGCGCTGTCGCATGCAACGATCGAGAAAACGGAAGGGCAGCGGCTACTGATCGTATTCGCGGCTGAGGGCGAACCGGGTCTGACCTTCAAACCGCCTGAGCAGGTCTGGGACTGGTCCCGGACCAGCAAGCTTGTCATTCCGGTCGAAAACCGCAGTGATGAGCCCCTGACACTGCGGGTCCGCGTCGAGAGTGCCGGCGCCGATCCCGCGATCGTTAAAGCATTGAGCGGCGAGACGGCCATCGCCCCAAAAAGCAGCCGCCAGCTCGCTCTATGGCTGGCGGCGCCCCCGCCTCGATCCATGGGCATGACGGCCGGACCCGCACTCGCGGCTGCCGGACTGGAACCCGGGATCCTGCCGCTGACAGCGACAAAAGGTTCGATCGATCCCGAACATATAACATCGGTTCGCTTTGGGATATCGCGGCCGAGCGTCCCGCGGATGTTGGTCGTCGGTCCATTGCAGGTCGAACCGCCGAGCCACGCGGAAACCAGCGCCTATAACGGCATTGTCGACAGCTTTGGCCAGTACCGCCCGGGAAGCTGGCCCGAAAAAGTCAATTCGGTTGCGATGCTGCGCGCTAGAGGTGTCGAGGAAGCCGCAACTTTGGCAAAATGGCGTATGGCCTCACCAAATCGGGATCGATTTGGCGGGCTGCCCGGCGTCGGCCGGTTCACTGCGACCGGCTTCTTTCGAACCGAGCGGCGCCAGGGCAGATGGTGGCTCGTCACGCCTGATGGCAACGCATTCTTCTCGATCGGCATGGATGTCGTCCGGCCATCGGGGGCGACTTTTGTCGAAGGCCGCGAGTTCATGTTTCACGACATTCCAATGCGCAATGGAGCGCTTGGAGCGCATTGGAGCGAAAAGGACGCCCGCCGGGGATTGGGGGCGCAGCGCGGCCGCCTCTTCGATCACGGCTACACCTTCGACTTCTACACGGCCAATCTCGAACGCAAATTCGGCGACGATTGGCACAGGCATTGGCGCGAGGAATCCCTGGCGCGCCTCAAAGCCTGGGGCTTCAATACGATTGGTAACTGGAGCGAGCCCGAACTGTGGGCAATGCATAGGCTGCCCTATACAGTGCCGCTGTTGCCGCAGGGCGATTACACCAAGATCAGCTCCGGCGAGGATTGGTGGGGTCCAATGCCGGACCCGTTTGACCCGCGTTTTGCCGCCGCTGCCGATCGAATGGCGCGGAATGCCGCAGCGCAATTCGGCAATGACCCCTATCTGATCGGCTATTTTGTCGACAATGAGCTCAATTGGGGACAGGGATGGTCGAAGAACCCGCGGGCTCGCTACAGCATCGCGCTCGGCGCGCTTGCCGCAGGTTCCCAGAGTCCAGCCAAATCCGCTTTCATTGCACAGCTCGCTCGAAGCTATCACGAACCGGATAAGCTCGCCCAAGCCTGGGGGATCCCGCTCTCCTCGTGGAATGAGCTGCGTCGCGACGGCTTCGCGTTATCTGATGAGAATTTAGGCAAGCCGGCAGTCGTCGGCGACCTTGCCGCCTTCACTCGCTTCTTTGCCGAAGCCTATTTTCGGACTGTGTCCGAGGCCTTGCGACGCAACGATCCTCATCATCTTTACCTCGGTAGCCGCTTTGCGTGGCAGACTCCGGAAGCGGTCGAGGCCTGTGCCCGATGGTGCGATGTCGTGAGCTTCAACCTCTATAAGCGGTCGATCGCCGATGATCGCGAGAGGTGGGCGCATTTTCACACCCTCGGCAAACCCGCAATAATTGGCGAATTCCATTTCGGTTCGACCGATCGCGGCCTGTTTTGGGAAGGGCTTGTTGGTGCTGGTGCGGAGAATGAGCGCGGCCCCGCCTACACAGGCTATCTGCGCGCAGTTGTCGCCAATCCCGATTTTGTCGGCGCCCATTGGTTCGACTATGTCGACGAGCCGCTGACCGGGCGCACCCTCGATGGCGAAAATGGGCATATCGGCTTTGTTAGTGTCGCCGATCTGCCTTATCAGGGTCTCGTCACAGCGGCGCGGGATGCCAATCAAGCGGTCCTGCGCGAACTGCAAGGCACTGCCGGAGCGGGTGCGCCCTACTGAGCGTTCCCGACGCGATCAATCCCAGCTGCGCGCTCGTAAATCCACATGATCGGAGGACCCGATACGTCCATCCGGGTGGACCGGCATCAAAGATACAATCTCTCGTGGCAAAGATTGGACCAGGCTTTTCCGCGTTCCCCAAGCGTTCAGCCTGTCTAAAATCAATAATATGCGATCGATGATCGGAACCCACTCCTTATCGCGATTGTATGCAAGACACTACTTCCTGCATCATAGGGAGGAGAAAATGGCAAAATCCTCTTCTGACAACCCCGATATCAGGCGACATAAACGCGAAAAGGCTACGATCGA
>JAFAOB010000022.1 GCA_019238055.1 Alphaproteobacteria bacterium | reverse complement strand
AAGCCGGGATCAAGGTATCAGACGAGGAACTCGCCGAACTGGCCATCAAACGCGACGAGTTTCACGGCGAGTGGAACTACCGATTGCGGCCACGCGAGCCATCGGCCATTATGTGAAGTGTTCAAGTTATTTTTGCTAGAATCCTTATCAAGATCGACAATGAGCAGCGCCATTTTTCCTCCTGGGCTTAAACCCACAATGCATCTTTTGCCGACCTTGGTCGGACGCGCATCATTGGGCCAAGCCAATCGTGCCAGTACTCAGGACGACACAAGCCCGCAACTCATTAATACGCCAGGAAATCTCAAATCCGGACCCATTGGCACATCGACTGGCGCGACCGCGTCAAAACCGAATGCCCGATAAAAGGGTTCGGCATTGAGTGTCGAAAGGCAGAGGAGCTTGCGAACTCCGGCTTGCCGCGCATCGCTCAAGCAACGGGCTAAGAGGGCGGCGCCGATTCCGCGCCGCACCCATGTCGGGGCAATCGCAAAATGACGAATATGCGCTTGGCCTTCGATGATTTCTCCGCTTCCCGGCGCTGCCACCGTCCATCCGCCACACCCTATGAGATTGCCGGGCTCGCACTCGGCGACATGGTAGGTGCCCGAGAGTAGCAGTGTCGGGTTGGCCCTGCTCAGATATGGCAAGGCGCGGCGCAGGATGTCGCCATCATAATGCCCGGCAAGCAATTCCGCATAGCTCGCTGCAAGCAGCGCGGCGACGGATGCGGAGTCTGCCGGGCGTGCTGCTCTGATTGAATAGGCGGATTGGCTCGTCATCCAACCCAAGATAATTGATACCTGGAAGATTATCGGAACCGAGCATCGAGGATTGGCCGCGCTCTGGCGAAAGCGAAGGTAAGCTTCCGAAGCTGGGTGCGCACGACTTTATTGCCCGGAACAGTTGCCTTCGATAGTCATGGCCGGGCTTGTCCCGGCCATCCCCGCCCAGGGCCGCAATAGACGCCCGGTGCATTGGCCATCCCGTTTCACATGAGTTGGTCGTAGAGATCTTCCCAATTCGGATTCGCGGTAAGAATTAGCCGCACCTTCCAAGTTCGGGGCCAATGTTTCATGTTCCGCTCGCGCTGGATTGCCGACTGGATGTCGGGATGCCGTTCTGTATAGACCAGCCGCTTCAATCCATATTGCTTGGTGAAACCGGCTGTCAGGCTTTCGCGATGCTCCCATACTTGGCGCGACAGGTTGCTGGTGAGGCCTGTATAGAGGGTGCCATTTGGGCGGTTCGTCATGATATAGACCCAAGCGCCTTTCATTCCACGATTTTGGAAGAGCTTTTTTGCGAATTGGTAAGACGTGGATGGCCGGCACGAAGCCGGCCATGACGGTGATGAACCGGGAGCAAGGGTCATTGAATCCAGGCGCCGAACTAAAATCGGTTCCTCACTTCGCGGCCTCGGTGCGGGCTTTTTCGAGATCGGGCATGTTGCTCGCTGAGGCCGCGAGATTGCCGAGCCGACCCGAGGTGGTTACTGCGAGTGCCGCGCGCGCCGCTTCGTTTTCGCTGATCTTCGCCATGATCGCTTCTTTGGCGCGATCGAACACGCTGCGGTTGGTGGCGACAAAGTGCTGCGACTGACGCAAGCCGGCGAGGTAACCGTTGATTTCGGGCACGACATAGCGGGCGACCATGTCCCAGCTGCGCATCGTGTTTTCCGGGTTGGCCCAGTCGTGCACGAACCCGACGACCGTGCCAAAGCCGCCGCTGACCTCGAGAACTGATTTGATGCGGGCCACCAGATCATCCGGGGTGCCGATCGTCGCCGCCGCCTCGGCCGAAAACGCGGTTTTGTCGACCGCCTCGTCGGGATCGCTGAATGGCTTTGCGCCAGGCCGCTGCAAGGTGCCGACGATGTATTGGTTGTGATGGCGCAACAGACCCTCGCGGGCTTCGGCACGGGCTTTTTCGCGGGTCTCGGCAATGTGCCAGCTCAACAGCACGCGCCAGTCCTTGCGGTCGACGGTCGTGCCGTGCTTCTTGGCCGCGGCTTCGGCAAAGCCCCACTGCGTCGCCAAGGCGCTGAGGCCCTCGCTCGACATCGAGCCGATCGAGATGACGCCAATGCCATGTTTGCCCGCCAGGGTCATGCCCGACGGGCTGATCTGTGAGGCGACGGCGAACGGCATCTCCTCCTGCATCGGCAACAACTGCAGTTGCGCATCCTGCAGGGTGAACCAATCGCTTTTGGCAGTCACCCGCTCACCGTTGAGCAGCCGGCGGATGACGCCAATCGCCTCGTCCTGGCGGTCGCGCTGGACCATTGGATCGATGCCGAGCGTGTGAGCGTCAGAGGCGAGCGCTCCGGGGCCCGAGCCAAAGATCGCGCGCCCGCCGGTCATCCAGTCGAGCTGGACCATGCGCTGGGCGACATTGAATGGGTGGTGATAGGGAAGCGAGATGACCCCGGTCGCGAGTTTGATGCGCTTTGACCGCTCACCCGCTGCGGCCAGGAACATCTCGGGCGAGCCGATCATTTCCCAGCCGCTCGAATGATGCTCGCCGCACCAGAATTCGTCGTAACCGAGACGGTCGAGCTGCTCGACCAGATCGAGATCGCGGCGAAATTGCAGGAGCGGATGCTCACCGACCGGATGATGCGGGGCGAGAAAGGCGCCGAAATTGAGACGCGGCATGATCGACTCTCCTGTGAATCTGTCGGGCCCGTTGGTTTCTCAGGCGCGCGGGGCGATGTGGGGCCCGCCAAACAGCACGCCGTGTCGGAGATGACAAGACGCTCGCACGGTGCTTCCGGTTTTATGCGAACGCCGCGCCGCAGACCAAGCAAATCTTCGGATCAAAAGCCGACCGTGTTCAAGGTCCTGCTCGCGCCAGCCATGTACAATTTCATGGCTGCCGGTTCGACGGGAAATCGTGCGCCACGAACTCCAATGTTGTCAGTCGTCCGGCAACACCGGCGTGGCGGCAAAGGAACAGGAGATCTATCCTCGCAACCAAGCAGCTAGCGCGTGATAGGAGAGGAAATGGCCGATTTAGAGGATAAAGTCGTGCTGGTGACCGGGGCGGGTGCCGGCATCGGGCGAGCGACAGCGCTGGCGATGGCGGCGGCGGGAGCAGCGGTGGCGATGGCCGATATCGATCTCACCGCGGCGCAGCGCACCGCTGCCGAAGCGGCCGGCAACAATCGGCGGGCGATCGCGATCGAAGCCGATTGCGGCGATGTCGCCAGCATCGACGCGATGGTCGCAAGGACCGTCGCCGAATTGGGCCGGCTCGATGTCATCGTCAACAATGCCGGGGTGACCCGCTATGCCGAAATCATGGATCTGACCGAGGCGGATTGGGACCGCATTCACCGGGTCAACGCCAAGGGCGTGTTCTTTTGCCTGCAACGCGCGGCGCGCGAGATGATCGCGCAACACCAACGCGACGGCAGCGGCGGGCGGATCATCAACATCGCCTCGATTTCGGGCCGGGGTTATCCGGGCGCCTCCAACACCGCCTATGCCGCGAGCAAGGGGGCGGTCATCGCATTGACCAAGACCGCCGCCCAGCAGCTCGGCCGCCACAACATCAATGTCAACGCGATCTGCCCGGGTGTCACTCGCACCGAACTTGGCGCCCGCAACGCCATCGCACGCGCCGCCGAGCGCGGCATCACGGTGGCCGAATTGCAGGCCGAACAGGAAGCGCACATCCCGATCCGCCGCGCCAACCTGCCGGAGGACATCGCGGCGATGGCGGTATTTCTCGCCTCGCCCGGGGCGCGGAACATCACCGGCCAGTCGTACAATGTCGATGGCGGCCTGGTGCCGAGCTGAGGCCGGAGCGAGCACCGGCGCCGGGTTCAGTTGGCGAAGGTGGCGCGCGTCAGACCACCGCGTGGCACCTCGCCGATCGGGCCACGCGACAGACCGAACGCGGCACCGGCGCCGATCAGCGCCAAGGCGCCGGCCGCGATAAAGGCAGAATTGAAGCTCTTTGTCGCTTCGACCAGATAGCCGGTCACGATCGGGGCCAACAGGCCAAAGGTGTTGCCGCCGAGCACAAGAAATGCAAAAGCACGACCGGCATCGGGCGGCGAGCGCAATAAATCGGCGACCAATGCGCCATTGGCTGCCGGGCCGACATTGGCAAAAGACACTGCGATCGTGACCAATGCAATGACCCCAGCCAATGGCTGAACGAGCGGGATCAGCAATCCTACCGCGGTCAAAAGCAGGCACAGAGCGACCAGATACCGTCGATTGCCGCCGCGTACCGCCTCGGCGTTCATCAGCCGGTCGCCACACCAATTCGCCACGATATTGACAACCGAAGCGACAAAGAACGGGATCGCAGTGTAAAAACCTGATCCGACCATCGATAGATGACGGGCTGTCTGCAAATAATTCGGCAACCACGACATATAGAGATAAACCGTGTAGACAAGACAGCCCTGAGAAATGAACAGACCCCACATCGCCGGACAGCGGATCAGCCCGAGATAGCCGACCCCGCCATGGCTCGGCGGCGCGACACCGGCATCGCGTTCGGCTATGATCAGCCGCCGTTCCGCTTCGGGTAGCCATCGCGTCTTTTCCGGGGTCGACACGCAGGAAAGCCAGACCAGCACCCAGGCGAAACCGACCGCCCCGGTGATAACAAACGACCAGCGCCACGACACCGCCTCGATCAACCATGCGACTGCAGGCGCACCGAGCGCCAGGCCGAGGCTCGACCCCGCCGAAATTGCGGCGATCGCGGTGCCGCGTTCGGTATAGGGCGACCAGGCGCGCACACTGCCGTAAGTGGCTGGTGCAAATGGTGCTTCGCCGATTCCAAGACCGAGCCGGGCCAGCAACATCGTCGCAAAGCTACCGGCGGCGCCGGTCGCCATTTGCGCCGCCGACCACACTGCCGCGGCAGCAGAGGCCATGATGTGCGTCCCCCAGCGGTCGATCAGCCGACCGCCGGGCAGCATCATCAGCACATAGGCCCACAAGAACGACGAGAACAGATACCCGAGTGCAACCGGCGACAGGCCGAATTCGTGTGCGATCGGCTTGCCGGCGACCGACATGTTGACGCGATCGACATAGGCAACCGCATTGAACAAAAACAACAGAAGAAAGACCCAGTAGCGGCGTCGGGTTATCTTCATTCGGAAGCGCTCCTCACCCTGTTTTGGCGACAATGCCGGGATGTTCCGGCCGTCGCGATCAATTGAGCAGCCTCCCGGTTCGTTGTGTCGCCGCCTGCGCGGTGCATCGGTCCGGTCTCGTGCTGTCGGTCACCGGCTTGCGCCCAACTAGACGATCTTTTGTGCGGATTGGCTAGTGTTCGGTTGCCGACCGCGGCGCCGGCCGTTTGGCGGACGGCAATAGCGGGCAGTCCAATCAGCCACCCGATCGATCCGACTCGGCTCGACTCAGGCACCGGCCTGGGACAATGTCGCGCCGCGCTTCAACCATGGGGATTTCGATGAGCGATTCTACCCTTCAGCAGCCTGTCCGGCGTTACCTGAAACGGGACGTGGCCCAGGCGCGAGCCTACTCACAGGCGGTCGTGACCGCGGGCGGCAAGACGGTTTGGCTTGCGGGCCAGACGGCGCCCGCCGATGGCGCCGGCAAGTCGCTCGCCGGCGATTTTGACGGGCAGGTGCGCGAGGTGTTTGTGCGGCTCGGCCAGACCCTGGCCGAGCTCGGCGGCACTCTCGCCGACATGGTGACGATGACGGTGTTCATCACCGATACGCGCTACGGCGATCGCTTCACCCAGCTTCGCAAGGAAATCTTTGGCGACAACTTTCCAGCGAGTGCGTTGATCACGGTTGCCGCCCTCGCCCGTCCCGAATTGCTCGTCGAAGTTCAGGGTGTCGCTGTCATCGCCTGAATCCGGCGAAAAGCGGGGGTACGAAGGCGGGGGAACCGTGACCAAATGTTGTCTGCTGATCGCCTCTGTGATGGTCCTGCTGGCGAGCGCCGGCGGGGTGTCCGCCCTGGCGCAGAATTGCGAATTGATAAAAAAGGCGGAGTTTGTCGTCCGGCCGCTGGGAAATATCCCGATCGTCAGGGTGCGCATCAATGGTGGAGCGGCCGAGTTTCTGTTTGATACCGGCGCCGAGCGTTCGATTATAACCGCCGCTGCGGCTGCAAGGCTCGGGGCCGACGTGCATTATGAGTACACCCGGCAGATGCGCAGCCTCGGAACTGCGGTCTCGGGAGGAGACGCGTGGCTGCGCAACTTTGATCCGGGCGGCATCGCGCTCAGCAACTTCAGAATTCTGGTCGGTCCCGTGTCGCTGCCGTCGGTAGAAGGCAAGCCAATCGATGGGCTACTCGGGGCCGATTTCCTCAGCGACTACGAGGTTGACCTCGATCTGGCACACCGCCGTATCATCCTCTATTCGCCCTCGCACTGCGCGATTGCCGCGCCTGCCTGGAGCGGCGGTTACGCGACCATAGAAGCCAATCGTTCATTGCATGATCGCTTATTCTTTCTGGTGCGGCTCGATGGGCACGCACTGGCGGCGTTGATCGATACTGGTGCGCAGCTGACCACACTCGACGCCGAGTCCGCGGCGGCTGTCGGTGTCACCGCAGCAGCGCTGACGCGTGACCCGATGACAATATTGCGCGGTGCTGCGGCCGAGGCGGTGAGATCGTGGGCGCACCGCTTTGCCGAGCTGCAGATCGATGGCGAGTTGTTGCGTGACCGGACCATCATGGTGACGAGATTGGGCTTGCAGGATGCCGACCTCGTTCTCGGCGCCGATTTCCTGCGCTGGCAACGCGTGTGGCTCTCCTATGCGACACACCGGATTTTTCTGGAGCGGCATTCTTGAGCGGCAGAACAGTGAGCGTCGGTGGGTTCAGCGCGGCAGCGATCGCGCCAACATTGCATAGGCGTCTTCGTCGGTTCGGTCATACCGCAATGGTGTCACCACGACGCGCCCGGCGTTCAGCGCGGCGACATCGCTTTCCGGGCCTTGGTTGCGATCGCCCCGGCGAAAGCTGACCCAGTAATAGGTAAAGCCGCGCGGATCGGTGCGCGGTTCCACATCCATCCCCTCGACCGATCCCGCCCCTTGGCGCGCCAAGGTCAGCGGGCCCGCCTCATCCGCAGGATGATCGGGAAAATTGACGCTGAGACAGGTATCCTTGCTCCAGCCGATATTGATCAGTTTCTGAATTGTTCTTGGGCCCAGCGTTGCGGCGGTCTCCCACCGCACCGCCTCGCGGTTGGTCCAGGCTTGGCTCAGTGCAATTGACGGAATGCCGAGCATCATTCCGGTCATCGCTCCGCCGACGGTGCCTGAAAACACTGTTTCGATACCGAGATTGGCGCCGCGATTGACGCCGGAAAGCAATAGCTCTGGCGGCGAGCCGCGCATCAAATGACTGAGCCCCATCACGACGCAATCGCCCGGTGTGCCGGTGACCGCCCAGCGCCGCGGCCCGCGGGGTGTGGCGCGGATCGGGTGATGCAGGCTGACCGCATGCGATACACCGCTCTGATCGTGCTCGGGTGCCACGACCCATATTTCGCGGGCGAGTTCCGCTGCGATCTGTTCGAGAATCGCGAGACCGGGGGCCTCGATGCCGTCGTCGTTGATCAGCAATATGCGGTCGAGCACGCTTTACCTCCAGCTTCGCAGTTCCAGCGGTGCCGCTTAGCATTGAGCGATAAAGAAATCGAGACGGCGAGCGAAAACGTTTTGCGCATTCCAATCTTGCTCGCTACCTAGCGGTACAGCGCTGGAGATCGCGGATGGTACGGCCGCCAAACGCCCCGTCTTACGAGGAAGATTTCGTCGCTTGGCTCGAGGATCAGGCGCAACATGCTCGGCGTGGCGACATCAAAGCCCTCGACCTCGACAATATCGCTGAAGAACTCGAAGGCATGGCGCGCAGCGACCGCCGCGAAATTCGCAACCGACTGACAGTGCTATTGACCCATTTGCTCAAATGCTGGATCAGAACGGAAAAGCGTTCGGCGAGTTGGCTCGGCACGATTGCCGAGCAGCGCGATCAAATCACAATGTTGCTCGAGGACAGCCCGAGCCTTCAGACCTTTTTTGGTCAAGTTCTTGACCGCTGTTATTCGGCGGCACGCAGCAAAGCCGCGGCGCAAATGCGGCTGCGGCAAACCGCTTTTCCTGATACCTGCCCGTTCAGCAGCGAGGAGATCCTCGATATGCATTGGCTTCCTTCCAATCGAGCCGAGTGAGGCGGTGAGAGATGTACGATTTGAGCGGACAGGTGGCGGTGGTCACCGGTGGCGGCGGCGGTATTGGTCGCGAGATCGGATGCCGGCTGGCAAGCGAAGGCATGTCGGTGGCGGTGCTCGAGCGTGATCGTGAGGCGGCAGAGCGGGTTGCCGGAGAATTGAACGGCTTTGCGGTGATTGCTGATGTCACCGCCGTGGACGAGGTCGGCGCTGCCGTGGAAGCGGTCCTCGCCCGCTATGACAAGATCGATGTACTGGTCAACAATGCCGGAATTTGCTGGACCGGCCCCGCACTCGACATGCCGCTCGACACCCTGCGGGCGATGCTGCGGGTCAATGTCGAGGGCGTGTTCATTGTCAGCCGAGCTGTCTTACCGCACATGATTGCTCGCCGCGCCGGGTCGGTCATCAATCTTGCTTCCTGGGCGGGCAAAACCGGAAATGCCTATTTCGCCGGCTACAGCGCCAGCAAATTCGCCGTGATCGGTCTCACTCAGGCATTGGCGCGCGAAATGGCGCCCTATGGCATCCGGGTCAACGCGATCTGCCCGGGGATCGTCGTCGGCACCGCGATGCGTGCAGCCCTCGAAGCGCAGCAGCGGCAATATGGGTTGCCGCAGACCGCCGAGCGCGAAAAGCTTATCCCGATGGGCCGCGTCTCGATCCCTGAAGACGTGGCGCGGATCGCCGCCTTTCTTGCCTCCGACGAGGCGGCCTATATGACCGGCGAGTCGATCAATCTCTCCGGTGGTCTGTTGATGGATTGAGGGGCAGAGCGCAGTATTCGCCAGACGCGAAGCCTTCATACTTCATAGACATCCGGAGCGGGAAAGAAAATCGGCGCAAAACTGCCGGCTCTCGGCTTCAGTAGCGAAGAATTCATCACCGAGATCGAGACCGCCGGCAGGGCGCGCAGTCACAAAGCCGACACCGTGCCGGCGGGCGATATCAGCGAGGCGATCGGCGACATCGTCCCGGCCGGCAAAAATCACCCCTTCAACCCGGGTGCGGATTGCGGCGAGAGCTGCTCCGGGGCGGTCGCCGCAATCGAGCAGCGACGAAAAGCGCGCCTCGGGGACCGCTTCCCGCGCCGCCTCGACGAGTGCGCCGAACCAGCCAGGACCGGCATAAATCCCGGCATCGGCAGCGCTGACGAGGATCACCGACCGGGCCGAGCAGGCCGCGGCTTTCAGCGCCCCCACCGCGTGCGCGAGCGTATGGACAACGACAACGGGGTCGGCATCGCGCCTTTGCAGCTGTCGTTCGGCTGCTATCGCAGTTGCTCCGCCGGACGATCGCAGCCCCCGCCTTTCTATTGCATTTGGCCGAAAAGGGCTGCGACTTCGACCATGCGGTTCGAGAATCCCCATTCATTGTCGTACCACGCCAATACCCGCACAAAGCGCTTGTCGAGCACCTGGGTCTGGGTCACATCGAAGGTCGAGCTGTGCGGGTCGTGGTTGAAATCGACCGACACTGTTGGCGCCTTGTTGATGCCGATAATACCCTTGAGCCGGTTCGATTTGGCTGCATCCTCCATCAGCCCATTGACTTCGTCGGACGAGGTTTCGCGCGCGGCGTCGAAGGTCAGATCGATCAGCGACACATTGGCGGTAGGCACCCGGATCGCGGTGCCGTCGAGTTTGCCCTTGAGCGCCGGCAGGACCAACCCGATCGCTCGGGCAGCGCCGGTCGAAGTTGGGATCATCGACAGGTTGGCGGCACGCGCTCGGCGCAAATCACTATGCAGTGTGTCCTGCAGGCTCTGGTCGCCGGTGTAGGCGTGAATCGTCGTCATGAAACCCCGATCGATGCCGATCCCTTGGTTCAGCACAAAGGCGACCGGTGCGAGGCAGTTCGTGGTGCATGAGCCGTTCGAAATGACCGTGTGGTCGGGCTTCAGCTCCTCATGGTTGACGCCCATCACGATGGTGAAATCGACGCCATCAGCCGGAGCGGAGATGATGACCCTCTTGGCGCCGGCTTCGAGATGCTTTGCCGCCGCATCGCGCTTGGTGAAGATGCCGGTGCATTCAAGCGCGACATCGACTCCCAGTTCGCGCCAAGGCAGCTTCGCGGGATCACGTTCGGAGGTAACCCGGACCTTGCCGCGGCCGGCATCGATCCAATTGTCGCCCGAGGTAACCTCGCCGGGGAAGCGACCATGCACGCTGTCGTAATTGAGCAGGTGCGCATTGGTCGCGACCGGTCCGAGATCGTTGATGCCAACGACCTCGAGCTGTTTTTCCTGATGCTCTAAGGCTGCGCGCATCACCAGACGCCCGATCCGGCCAAAACCGTTGATCGCAACCCGTACCGCCATGGCTCGCTCCTCCGCAGATTCTATTCGCTTGGCGTTTCGCCAATCTATACGAGCGAGCGTACGGCTTCGGCAACCTTTTCGGGCGTGATGCCAAAATGGCGATAGACCGCCTCGCCCGGCGCCGAGGCGCCAAAGCCATGCATGCCGACAAAGGCGCCGTGCCTGCCGATCCAGCGCTCCCAGCCGAAACGGACCGCGGCTTCGACCGCGACCCGGGGCGCAGTGCCGAGCACCTCGCTCTGATATCCTTCCGGCTGCGCGGCAAACAGCTCCCAGCACGGCATCGACACGACGGCAGCGCGGACTCCGTCCTTTGACAGCGACATGCGCGCTTCGATCGCGATCGACACCTCCGAGCCCGAGGCGAGCAAGCTCACCTGCCGCTCACCTTCTGCCTCGGCCAGCACATAGGCGCCGCGCGCCGACCGATTGTCGACCCCTGCCTCATGGCGCAATAACGGCAACGCCTGGCGGGTCAGCGCCAACAGCGACGGCGCATCGCGGCGCTGCAACGCCAACGCCCAGCATTCGGCAGTCTCGATCGGGTCGGCCGGGCGATAAACATAAAGCCCGGGGGTTGCGCGCAACGCCGCCAGATGCTCGACCGGCTGATGGGTCGGCCCGTCCTCGCCGAGTCCGATCGAATCATGCGTCATCACATAGACCACACCGGCGCCCATAAACGCCGATAAACGGATCGCCGGCCGGCAGTAGTCGGAAAAGGTCAGAAACGTCCCGCCATAGGGAATGAGCCCGCCATGCACGGCGATGCCGTTCATCGCGGCTGCCATGCCGTGCTCGCGCACCCCCCAATGAACGTAGCGGCCGGCATAATCGCCCGGACGCACCTCCTTCAAATCCTTGGCGCGGGTGTTATTCGACGGGGTCAGGTCCGCCGAGCCGCCGACCAGTTCGGGAAGGTTCCGGGTCAGGGTATCGAGCACCGTGCCCGAGGCTTGCCGGGTGGCAATTTTGGCGTTGCTCTTGCGGAATTCGTCGCAAATCCGGGTGATCGTCTCGTCGAAGCCGGGTGGCAATTCGCGGCGCTGGCGGCGCAGGAAATCTTCGCGCTTGTCGGGCGGCAGCTTCTGCAGCCGCGCCTCCCAAGCCTGGCGCACGCCCGCCCCGCGCGCTCCCGCTTGGCGCCAGGCGGCGAGCACATTCTCGGGTATGACAAAAGGCGGGTAGGTCCAGCCGAGCCGCTCGCGCGCCTTGGCGATCTCGTCGGCGCCGAGCGGGGCGCCGTGGGCCGCGGCGGTGCCGGCTTTGGTCGGCGCGCCAAAGGCGATCACGGTACGGCAGGCGATCAGGCTCGGCCGATCACTCTTTTGTGCGCGCTCGATTGCGGCGGCAATCGCGTCGGTGTCGTGGCCGTCGATCCGCTCCGCCGCCCAGCCATGCGCCCGAAAGCGCATGACCTGATCGTCGGAAACGGCGAGGCTTGTCGGCCCGTCGATCGAGATCGAATTGTCATCGTAAAACACGATCAATTTGTTGAGGCGCAAATGCCCGGCGATCGACAACGCCTCGTGGCTGATCCCCTCCATCAGATCGCCGTCGCCGCAAAAGACGTAAGTATAATGGTCGACGATCTCGCTGCCGAATTGCGCCGCCAACAGGCGCTCGGCGAGCGCCATCCCGACAGAATTGCCGAGCCCTTGGCCGAGCGGCCCGGTTGTCGTCTCGATCCCGCTCGCATGGCCACGCTCGGGATGACCGGCGGTGCGGCTGCCGAGCTGCCGGAAACGCTCGATCTCGGCCATCGTCATGTCGGGATAGCCGGTCAGGTAAAGGAGCCCATAAAGCAGCATTGAGCCGTGCCCGTTTGACAGCACAAAGCGGTCGCGGTCGGGCCAATCGGGCGCCTGCGGGTCGTAGCGCAGATATTTCGTAAACAGCACTGTGGCAATGTCGGCCATGCCCATCGGCATGCCGGGGTGGCCGGATTTCGCCTTTTCGACGGCGTCCATCGCGAGCGCGCGCAAGGCGTCGGCCATATGGCGAAGCTTGGGTTCGCGGGGCGCGGGAAGGGGAGGGGAGGTGTCGTTCATGCTTTGGGAAGATAGCGGCTGGCCCGAAGAGGACAAGAGAGGCCAGGACCCATCCAGACCAAAAGCTCCGATGCGACAATCTAAAATTGAGCTGTAGTCACCTGTTATGCCTGTGTTATCAGAGTGAGATCAGGGAATACTCTCGCTTTGGTTGTGAGTCCGAGTCGGTTCCTACAGAGCCGAACCCCTGGGTTTCGGGCTATGGCAGTTCGAAAATCGCCCGTGCTGGATGTCGAAGAGCTAATCCGCATCCAGTGCTGAGGCGCAGACCGAGGATTCCTCGATCGTCGTGGCCAGGCCCGGCCCACGGCTGTCCGATTAAAAGATTGCGGCAGCGCAGGATTGAGAGACGAGAGCCCTGACACAACTGTAAGTGCGCTTTGCCCAGACTTGTTCCGGACATCCACGTCTTGGCCGCCGAGATCACCAAGGCCCAGGAAGACGTGGATGCCCACGGATCAAGTCCGTGGGCTGAAGGCCCACGGGACTGGGCCCGGCCATGACGATCCTTGAGGAAATGAATCTTTGATTACACCTGCTCCGCTCGTATCCAGAGCTGAACCGGACAGCCGTCGTCCATGGCCGGGCAATACGATCGTACTGGGACGGGGTCATCTGGATGCACCAGGGAGTATGTCAAAGAATGCCAATCAGAGTTCCTCACCGAAACAGTGATGATGAGCTTACCACGCGATTACGGCTATTCTTCGGGCATCGTCGCTCCTCTCCCAGGCCAAGGAAGATCGGAGATTCGCAAAGCGATGTCTCTGATCACCCCGAAAACGCTGAATGTCCTGAGGCCACAGTTCCAATTGACAGATTGTCGGTCGCGTATTGTCAATTTTCTCTAAAGCTATCAGTGAGTGGGCCATACGTGCAGCGCGCCGTTTATATAACCGCTGAAAGCCAGAGCTTCGTCACTTGCTGTTCGAAGCGACAGCCGTATACACCACAATCACCTGAATCCAGAGATTATCCGGCCTAATACCAATCCCGTTGATTAACATCCATGAGCCCAATCGCGGAGGCCAATCGACATGATGATCCAGGGCGGTGCGCTGATCGTGCAGCGCTACCGGCCGCGTGCCGCGCTTGGCCCAGCGCCGGGTGATTTTGTTCTTCTGCCCGATGCGGGCCTCGTCCTTACATGAGGGTTCCGTTGTCAACAGTATTTTCCGCCGGCGCTCCTCCTTACTGGTTGGAATGCGTCATGGTCCTTGGGGCCGGGGCGATCCTGCATCGCAGCGATGCTGCGTCACCTTACATGCGGGCGGAGCGTGTTCT
>JAFAOB010000373.1 GCA_019238055.1 Alphaproteobacteria bacterium | reverse complement strand
TGGGCAAAGCCCAATAGCTGCAACGCCTCGATCAATGGGAAGAGTTCGTCCATGTCGAGGTTTTCCTCGTCGGCCAGGTGCGGCAAGTCGGCCCGGCCGTAATAGGGTCCTTCGCTGAGTGTATCGATCAGGCCGGATAGCTGTTGCACGGCTGCGTCCGGCAGACGATAGCCGATGCCGATCGGCTCGGGCTTGGCGCCGCGGCGGGTGTCGCGGCCCGTCTCGGTCAAGAGCGTATAGACGCGATCGACAATCTGGCGCAGCGTCGGGACCTGCATGTCCCGCGGACGCGGCGGAGAAATCGGGATTTCGGCACGGATGCGGCCCGGATCACTGCTGAAAATGAGGATGCGGTCGGCGACTTCGACCGCTTCCTCGATATTGTGTGAAACCAGCACGATCCCTTTGGTCGGGATGCGTCGGTCGTCCCACAGGTCGAGAAGATCACCGCGCAATGTCTCGGCGGTCAGCACGTCGAGCGACGAGAACGGTTCATCGAGCAACAGGACATCGGGATTGACGACGAGCGCGCGGGCAAATCCGACACGCTGCCGCATGCCGCCCGACAGCTCCTTGGGATATGCGTTTTCGAACCCATCAAGACCGATCAGATCGATCGCGTCGACCGCGCGCCGTCGCCGTTCGGCGCTCGAAATCCCTTGCGCTTCGAGACCGAGTTCGACATTGCCGAGCACCGTCAGCCACGGGAACAGCGCGTAGCTTTGAAACACCATCGCGATGCCGTGCGCGGGTCCGGTCACCGGATTGCCGCGATATTCGACCGCGCCCTCGGTCGGCGGAATGAGGCCGGCGAGAATGCGCAGAAAAGTCGACTTTCCCGAGCCCGATTTGCCGAGAATTGCAACAATCTCGCCATCGCGCAGCGTGAAGTCGACATGGTCGAGCACGAGCCGGCTCAGATGATCCGGCATCTGATAGGTCTTGCAGACGGATACGGCGCGCAACAAAGGCGGCACGATCATCGAGAAACCCTCTGCGGAGAACAACATCAGTCAAGGCGCAGCCGTTCAGCTGCAAGATTATAGAGCCGCCGCCACAACAGCCGGTTGAAGGCTAGTACGTATATACACAACACGCCGATCCCGAGTGCTATTCGCGCGCTGTCACCCGTAGCGGTGGTGTGCGCAATGTAGGCGCCAATCCCGGTCGCGGTCAGCACCGTGTTGCCCCATTGGGCGACTTCTGCGACGATGCTGGCATTCCACGACCCGCCGGCGGCGGTCACGGCACCTGTCACATAAGCCGGGAATATCGCCGGCAGCATCACCCGACGCCACCACAAGGTCCGCCTGACGCCGAGATTCTGCGCGGCGCGGCGCAATTCGGCCGGCAGCGCCGCGGCGCCGCCGATCACATTGAACAAAATATACCATTGCGTGCCGAGAATCATCAGCGGGCTTAACCAGATCTCCGGGTCGAGGTGAAATCGCATGATCAACAACACGACCGGCGGGAAAAACAGGTTCGCCGGAAATGCTGCGAGAAACTGCACGATCGGCTGCACCCGGTCGGCGAGACGCGGCCGCAGGCCGATCGCCACCCCGATCGGCACCCAGATGATGGAAGCGATAGCAATCAGCACCAGGACGCGCACCGCCGTGATCAGGCCGAGCACGAATACCCAGCCGATCTCCGAACCCGAAACATGGGCCTGGATGTAAACCACCAGCCATGCACCAGCGGCGAGCGCGAGGCCAAGAATGGCGACATCATAGAGCCGATCAAGCGCCGGCCGCGGCCTGCGCTGAGGCCTTGCAGGTCGCGCCTGGCCAATCTTCGCAAAGCTCTGATCAAGCCAACGATTGAGCGCCAGCAGCCCAGCCTGCACCAGCTCGAACAAGCGGGCGCGCTGCACCATGATCAAAAACCATGGTCGCACCGTGTCTTCCTCGGGCGATGTCTCCGGCTGGAATTTGCGCGACCAGGCGATCAGCGGCCGAAACAGCAGCTGGTCATAGAGCAGGATGACGATAAACATCACCAGCACCGCCCAGCCAATCGCTGGCAGATTTTCCTTTTCGATCGCGACCGAGATATAGGAGCCGACCCCAGGCAGCACGATCGTATGGCCGGCGACGGTGATCGCCTCGGACGCGACAACAAAAAACCAACCGCCCGAGACCGACATCATCATGTTCCAGACCAATGACGGGACCGCGTGCGGCACTTCCAGCCGCCAGAACCGTCGCCACGGGGACAGGTGATACATGCGGGCTGCTTCGATCAGCTCGGCCGGGACCGTGCGCAGGGACTGATAGATACTGAACGTCATATTCCACGCCTGCGAGGTGAAAATCGCAAATATCGCGGCGCATTCGACCCCCAACAGCCGACCCGGAAACAGCGCAATGAACCCGGTAACGGTGATCGACAGAAAGCCCAAGATCGGAACCGACTGCAAAACATCGAGCAGCGGGATCAGGATCTTTTCCGCTTGTCGGCTCTTCGCAGCGAGCGCTGCATAAGCGAGACTGAAGACGAGCGAGGCGACGAGTGCCCAGGCCATGCGCAGCACCGTTCGCGCAGCGTATTGCGGCAGCGCCCAGGGATCGAGGCTGATCGTGAGCGGCTGGCCCACTTGGTAATGGGCGCTCACCGCGACCCCGCCCCACGCGATCAGGGCCAATAGCCCCAACACGAGCGGTAGCGCCACGACGTCCCAAAGGTTTGGGCGCAGCCGCAACGGCCAAGCGACGAGGGGCAGGCCCCAGCGCTGTTCCATGCCTTCCTCGCTAGTCGCTACTTGTCGCGACGACCGTTTCGTCTAACCCAAGCGCTGTTGCCGGCCAAACATAAATCGACTTGCGGCCAGCAGGGATGTTTGTCACGCGCGATTTCCGCTTCTCTGCTCGGCTTGCCGATCGTGTGCAACGCGTCTATTGGACACTGAAACCTTGGAGGGCCGTTTGACCATTCTCGACTTCGACCGCCTGAACGCCGTGCCGCTCGAACGCGACCCTTTTGACTTCGTGGTGGTCGAAGAGTTCGTTCACAGGGATGCGCTTGCCGCGGTCGCCGCCGACTTTCCCGCGGTGAGCAAAGCCGGCAGCTATCCGATCAACGGGCTGAAATATGGCCCGGCCTTCGGCGAACTAGCGGCCGAGCTGACCGGCCCGGACCTTGCCGATGCAATCGCCGCCAAATTTGGGATTGATCTCGATGGCCGCCCGACCACGCTGACTGTCCGTGGGATGGGCGATTCGCGAGACGGCTATATTCATACCGATACCGAAACCAAAATCATTACGCTGCTGCTTTATATGAATCCGGTTTGGCCACACAGCGAAGGCCGATTGCGGTTGCTGCGTGGCGCAAATGATATCGACGATTACGCGCGCGAGATCGTGCCGCTCGCCGGCACAATGCTGGCATTCAGGCGCAGTGAGCGCTCGTTTCACGGTCATCTGCCATTTATTGGGCCGCGTCGGACAATGCAGCTGAACTGGGTGCGCGACCACTCGGTGGTCCGCCGGGAACTCGGACGCCACCGCTGGTCGGCGCGGCTCAAGGCATTGAACCCGTTCACACGAGCGGCTTGAGGCTCGGCGCCGGGGTTGGCGAGCAGCGGCGCTCGGCCGCGCAAATGCCGCTGCGGCGATATCACATGTGAAGAACTGGACTTCGCGTAAAGTGTCGTCCCGCGCCAGCAGATCCACGATTTAACGGGATTACGATCCGGCCTGAACGCCGCGCGAGCCGATTGGCGTCCGCGGTAGTCAAGGATCGCGGCATCGCTGGCGTTTTCAGCGTCGTTGTCCTCCCTGGCAAATCCGCAAGTGATGCAAGACCACAAAAACGCACTCCCCCGCGAGGTGTGGGGCATGCGCCAAACGCCGCTCCGATCCTCGGGCTCTCGCGTATTGAGCGAGGGTTGGGTTCATCCATTTTGACTCTGAAATCAGCGTTTTTCGGTTCAATTGTCCTAAAAGAAATCATTTTATCCATTGATTTAAGAGATAATGTGGTAATTTGGACACGCTGAGATGAAAACAACACAGAAAGCCTAACCTGCGCTTGATCCCCCGTTTGGCATCGATATCATCGCGCGAGTTACCAGCGAACGTTGTTTGCCCGGACAGGCACAACCACAGATTTCATCGGGGGAGCGATGACCAGAAAGCGCAAACGCGGCAATCTCGCGGCAATCGGCGGGCTCACCGCGGTGACGGCGTTGCTGACCGGTTTTACTGCTGCCCGAGCCGACGAATTGGCGGATTTGCGCGCCAATCAGCAGCTTCTGCAGCAGCGCATCGATCAGCTGGCCCAGGCTCAGGCACAGGCGGCTGGGCCGACGCCCAGCGTCTCACCCGCCTACGGTACGACGGCAGTTCCGGGAACCGGAATGGTGGGCGGCAATTTCCCGCGATCGTTTCTGATCCCGGGCACCGACACCTCGATCCGCGTGGGCGGCTTTGCCGACTTGACGATTGACTATTACCTGCAGAACGGACCGCCCAACAACGTCCAGAGCACGACTGTCGGGATCAACGGCAATCTGACGACCCAGCCGCTCTTCGTCGGCCGTGGCCAGACGGTTCCCGGTTATCCGACCGCAGGAAATTTAGTGCCGGTGCAAATCGGCAGCTCGCGCGGCAACGGCGTCTTCCTCGAAAGTCCGCGTGAGTCGCGCCTCAATGTCGAAACGCGCACCCCGACAGCTTATGGCGAGGCGCGGACCTTTATCGAATTCGACTTTGCCGGGACCAACAACTTCAGCGCCGGTGGGCAAAGCGGCCAGACAAACGTCTCGGACAACCTGATCCCCCGTTTGCGCTATGCTTACGGCACGTTGGGCGGGTTCCTCGCCGGCCAGGCGAATTCGAATTTCGAGGATTCCGACGCCAACCCCGAAACGCTCGACTTTGGCGGTCCCGCCGGCGAAGCCGGTGTCGTTCGCATCCCCCAGGTTCGTTACACTTTAGGTGGGCCTTATGGCAGCGCCTTCTCGGTATCCGCGGAAACCCCCGAAACCGACATATTTACACCGGCCGGCAAAATCACCTCGGATTCGACCAACCAGGTCGTGAACACCACGGCCGGTCTCGTCCCGGCCAGCAATGGCGGCACCGGATCTTGCGTCGCCAACGGTCTTCTGGTTCCCAATGCAGCCGGTTGTACCTTGGCGGCCAATCCGACCAAGGCTTCCGCCCCTGATGTGACCTTCTCCTCCTATTTCTCGCAGCCTTGGGGCCATGTCGATGCCCGCTTTGTCGTTCGCCCGACATTGCAGATAAACGACGGCCGATATGTCAATCAAAGATTCGTCGGTTATGGCGGCGGCCTGTCCGGCGACGTCAAGCCCGGTTGGTTCGGATGGAGCAAGGATGACTTTCAGTGGCAGTTCACGGTCGGTAACGGCATCGGCCGCTATATCAATGACAGCACTGATGCCGGGCTCGCGACCAATTATCTGGTAACACCGGCAACCGCTGCGGCAGCCGCGGCCATTATCGTCAAGCCGGTACTGGAGGCAGGCGGCACTGTCGGATACCAGCATTGGTGGCTGCCGAATGTTCGCTCAAACCTCGTCTATGGATTCGCGATGTACGATATCGCCTCGTAGCTGATTGGCCCGGTCGAATCGACCGTT